>JBBQWB010000032.1:0-29738 GCA_038210985.1 Bacteroidales bacterium | reverse complement strand
GTACCAATACTGATACTATGACTGTATTCGTAACAGGGGGTGCTAATAATCCTCCAGTAGCAGTAAACGATACCATAAATTTGTGCGAAAACGATGGTGTAACTACTATAAACGTACAAGGTAACGATAGCGACCCTGATGGAAATGCACTTACAACAAGTATTTCTACAGGAGCACTTCATGGTTTGTCTGTCCTTAATGGAAATGCGATTGTTTATACGCCTAATGCTGGATTTTTTGGAACAGATACTATTGTTTATGTTATCTGCGACAACGGAACTCCATCATTATGTAATACCGCAACAGTCATCATATCTGTTAATCCTGTGTATTTGACAAACTCAACCGCATCCATTTGCGATGGTGGCAGTATTTTTCTTGCAGGTGAATTAAGAACTATAGCCGGAACATATTCGGATACGCTTAATTCTGTAATGGGTTGCGATAGTATTATTAAAACAGTACTTACTGTAAATCCTGTGTATTTGACAAACTCAACCGCATCCATTTGCGATGGTGGCAGTATTTTTCTTGCTGGTGAATTAAGAACTATAGCCGGAACATATTCAGACACACTTGCTTCTATAATGGGTTGCGATAGTATTATTAAAACAGTGCTTACCGTATATCCTGTTTATATAACAAATTTATCCGCATCCATTTGCGATGGCGACAGCATATATATTGCAGGTGCGTATCGATTTAATTCGGGTAATTATACTGTTTCAAATTTAACTATAAATGGTTGCGACAGTAATTTTGTAACACACCTTACGGTTAATCCACTATATAATACAACGATTAATTTATCGATGTGTAATGGCGACAGTTTGTTTATTGCTGGTGTATTTAGAACTTCAGCTGGTGCTTATTCCGAAACTCTAGCCTCCATAAACGGTTGCGACAGTACAATAACTACTCACATAGTAATTAGTCCATTGCCAATAGCAGCATTCTCGTGGATTGCAACAGATACATTAACCTGTCTGTTTACAAATGAATCGACAAATGCAACAACTTCTTTATGGCATTTTGGCGATAGTCATAATTCAATTGTAACTAATCCAAGTTATACTTATTCAAGCTCGGGTTCTTATTCTGTAACCTTAATTGTTTCAAATAGTTGTGGTTCCGATTCAATAACACATAATATTACAATTATCAACGATGTTCCAGATTTAGAATTTTTCAATGGTTTTTCACCAAATGGTGACGGATATAACGATTTTTGGAGAATTCCAATTTTAAATTATTATTCCGAAAACAGTGTTACGATTGTAAACCGTTGGGGTAGTGAAGTTTGGAAAGGTGTGAATTATAATAATACAACGGTTGTTTGGACAGGAAAAAACATGAATGATTTAGATTTACCTGATGGAACTTATTATTACACCATAAAATACAACGATGTGATAATGCGTGGCTGGGTATTTATTAAACGATAAACATCAGATTTAAACAATAAATAATCAAAAAAATAGAAACAATGAAAACAAAAATATTTATAACTATAGTAATGGGATTTCTTACGTTGAGTAGTTTTGCTCAGCAAGATGCAGGATTCTCAATGTACTTCTTCAATCCAGTGTATATTAACCCTGGATACGCTGGTAGTCGCGAACTTTTTTCAGGAACTTTAGTTCATCGTAGCCAATGGGTTGGTTTGTCGGGAGCACCCATGACACAATCGTTAAACATTCATAGTGCCATCCCAAATAGCAATGTAGGTTTAGGTTTATCAGCCTATAACGACAATGCAGGTCCAATGAAAAATACAGGTGTTAATTTAACTTTTGCGTATCATTTAAAAGTTAGTGAAAAAGCAAAACTTTCATTTGGTATTACTGGAATGATGAACAACATTCGTATTGGATTTGATCAAATTATTATTGACGACAACACCGACCCCGCATTTATTGAAAATCAAGCATCAGGATGGATTCCTGATGCTGCTGCTGGATTATATTTTTATACTCCACGATTTTATTGCGGAATTAGTGCAAACCACTTAGTGCAATCACGCTTTGGGTTAACCGATCATTCAGGTGCCGACCTTGCCAAGTTTTATCGTCAATTCTATCTTACTTCGGGTGTAGTTGTTCCAATTTCTAAATCGTTGGAATTTCGCCCATCCTTATTGGTAAAATATGTTCAAGCAGCACCAATAGTTGGCGAAATTGATGCATCGTTTATTCTTTTCCAAAAATTATTACTTGGAGTGGGTTACCGAACCGATAAACGAATTAACATGGACGGATCAGACAATATGGCGATTGCAATTATTGAATTCGACATTACGCGATTCCTTCGTATCGGATATTCGTTTGATTATTATCTAAACAGATCAACCTCATATAACAACGGAACACATGAGATTATGATTGGATGGGATATAAATTGCAATAAAACAAAAATGTCAAGTCCTCGATTTTTTTAAACAAATCCAAACAATAAAAAAATGAAAAAAATATACATAATACTTATAGCGGTTTTGATTTGCTCAACGGCTATAGCTCAAACTAAAAAAGCCGACCGTTTATTCGATCGTTGGGAATACTTCCGTGCTTCTAAAATTTATGAAAAAAGTGCAGCTAAAACGGCCAATGTCGATACTTATTACAAACTAGGTATTTGCCATCAAAAAATGAATAACTATAAAGATGCAATGTACGCATTCGATTTTGTAAATGCTGCCGGAACTTACTCTAATCCAGAATTTTATTTAAATTATGGTCAAGTTCTAAAAAATAACAACAAATACGAACAGGCAAAAATTGCTTTTAAAAAGTACAACGAACTTGTTCCAAACGATCCAAGAGGAATTTTTTATTACAATTCAATCGATGTTGTGTACGATGATCGTTTAACCGATTTACCAGTAAATATAAGCGGTGTTATAGCCATTAATACCCAAAATGCTGACTTTTCGCCAGTGTTTCACAACGAAGGAATTGTTTTTACATCGAATCGTAAAACATCGGGGCATTGTAAAATATACGGATGGACTGGTGATCATTATCTTGATTTATATTATGCAAAAAAAGGAAGCGATAATAAAAGTTTTACCGAAGTAGCACCTTTTGGTGGGAAAAAAATCAATAAAAAATATCACGATGGTCCAGCTTGTTTTTCAAAAAATGGCGATACTATTTACATCTCCCGAGTTGAAAAATATTTGCAAGGCGATGATAAAAAAGCCTTAATGATTGAACGTAATAAGATTTTTGTTTCCACAAATAATGGAAAAAAATGGTCGAAAGCTAAACCTTTAGAATTAAATAGTGATAATTACTCCGTTGCAAATCCTTATTTAAGTCCCGATGGATTACGTTTATATTTTGTTTCGGACATGCCAGGTGGTTATGGCGAAACGGATATTTATTATTGTAATCGTATGGGAAGCGGTTGGAGCCAACCAATAAATTTAGGACCAAATGTAAACACATTTAACCGCGAAAAATACCCTTCTTTGGATGCAACTGGTAATTTGTATTTTGCTTCCGATGGTTATCAAGGTTATGGCGGATTGGATATTTGTGTGGCATTAAATACCAATGGCAATTTTGCAAAAGCAATTCCAATGAAATATCCATTTAATTCATTTACCGATGATTATAGTATTTTGTTTATTCAAGACGAAAAAACAGGCTACATTTCATCAAACAGAAGCGAAGGCGGACAAGGTGATGCAGATATTTTTTACTTTGATTTAATTTCGGATGCAAGTACATCGGATTTAAAAACTTCTGAATATACCATTGGATATAAAACGAAAGCTATCGCCAACAAGACGGAAAACAATACAGTAAACAATACAGAAAATACAATAATAAATAACACTTCAAATGTAATGTTTAGTGTAAATTCACCTAGCAACATTCCAGTTCAGCGAAGAGTTCGTGAAACATTCCCTATTCGTAATTATGTTTTCTTTGATCTAGAATCAACTCAAATACCTAGTCGTTATGTATTGTTAACTAAAGATGAAGTGAAGAATTTTAAGGAAACTAATTTGGAGGTGTTTACTCCAAAAAAACTTACAGGGCGTCCAAGTCGTCAAATGATTGCTTATTATAATATTTTGAATATTTTAGGTAAGCGAATGGGGGAAAACCCAAATTCTACTATTACCCTCGTAGGTTCGTCGGAAAAAGGGGAAGCGGATGGTAAATTAATGTCCGAATCGGTTAAAAAATACTTAGTGGATGTTTTTGGAATCAAGGCATCGCGAATTAATATTGAAGGTCGTGAAAAACCAAAAATTCCTTCGGAACAACCAAATGGAACTAATGAGCTAATATTTTTACGCCAAGGCGACCGTAGGGTTTCTATCGAAAGCGATGCTCCAGCTATTTTAATGGAATTTCAAAGTGGACAAGATGTTCCTCTAAAACCTGTCGAAATTGTGGCTGTACAAGAAGCTCCTATCGATAGTTATGTAACAATTTATGCCGATGGTGGAGCTGCCCCTTTTACTTCGTGGAAGCTAGAAGTAATTGATGAAAAAGGCAAAACACAAACGTTTGGTCCATATTTTCAAAATCAAGTTAATATTCCTGGAAAATCAATTATGGGAACTCGCACAGAAGGAAATTACAAATTTATAATGATTGGTCAAACAGCAAATGTTGTTAACGTAAAAAAAGATACAACTGTCCATTTGGTTCTTTGGACTCCCGATGTAAGAGAAGAAGGAATGAGATTTAGCGTACTTTTTGAATACAATGATTCAAAATCTATCTACATTTATGAAAAATATCTTACGGAAGTAGTAACTCCAAAAATTCCTACCAATGGTAAGGTTATCATTCATGGTCACACCGACATAATTGGAGATGCTAACTATAATCTAACATTATCAACTGCTCGTGCCAATGATGTGAAAACAATTATTGATAAAGCATTGGCAAAATTAGGTAGAACGGATGTGAAATTTGAAGTTCGTGGTTATGGCGAAGATGATAGTTTGTCGCCGTTTGATAACAAGTTTCCTGAAGAACGTTTCTACAACCGAACCGTTATCATCGACATTATTCCTGCAAAATAAAAATTAAAAAACGCTTAAACAAAACTAAAAGTAGGTTCTGAAATTCAGAATCTACTTTTTTTAATTAATATGGATTACAATTGGTTTAAATTTTAAAAGAAATTATTACATATTTCGCTGCGGCGAACAGTGTATTTGTGGTTGTCATGTATCCGCCAGTGGTCGGAGAAACGTAGTGTAGCGTAGCGTAAGTATCTAACTATTGTGTTCTTTCTATTGTGCCTGTGTTTTTCTATGTTTCTTGCCCTTGTTGGTTCGCCTAGGCGAATCACCAACTGGGCACTTAGGGCCGCGGCGAACGGTTCGCTAAAGCGAAGGGCACAGTGTTTCACAGAAAAAAACTGTGTAACTCTGTGTAACTTTTTTTTTTTCACGCTCAAAGTTCCAACTATTGTCATGTATCCGCCAGTGGTCGGAGAAACGAAGTGAAGCGTAGGCATCTATTTAACAAATAGTCAAATTCAGTGAATTATGTAACTTTTTTATTGAAAAATATAACAAAATCTTATCCTTCCGAAACTACCTTTGCTTAATAAATTATAAAACTAATTAACTATTTAAATTATGAAAAAAATATTACTAATTATTGCATTAATTTCTATTTCGACCATCGGTTTTAGTCAAAATAACGAAGCTCGAACTCAAAATAACTTAAACTTAGGCGTTGGATTTTCTGGCTGGGGTGTTCCTGTTTATATTGGACTCGATTTTGGAATTGCTCGTGATTTCACTCTTGGATTAGAATTTTCGTACCGTAATTACCGCGAAAATTGGAGAAACGACTACTACCATCATAGCATTATGGGATTCTCAGGCAATGCAAATTATCACTTTAATCGTATTCTTCAAATTCCTTCCAATTGGGATTTTTATGCAGGATTAAACTTAGGATTCTTTGTTTGGTCGTCACCAGATTCTTATCATGGAAACCATAGCTCAGGATTAGGGCTTGGCGGACAAGTTGGTGTAAGATACTTTTTGTCTAACCGAATTGGATTAAACCTCGAATTTGGAGGGGGTAATGCTTTCTCGGGTGGAAAATTTGGATTAACTTTTAAAATATAAAACGCACCTAATATTAAAACTAAACAGCCCTTTAATTCCGTAGTATCACGAGCTTAATTTTGAATTATTTTCTGCATAAAAACATCAAAATCATGGTTCTGGATTATGGAATGAAAGGAAAATATATCAAATCTAAATTCAATAAATAACGGTGTTTTGTATTTAATTAAATTTTATTAACTTAGTATTGCTTTTAACCATAAAAATTAGTATATTTGTATAATTCTCTATAAGTTACACATAGTGCAGGTGTAAATCAATAGTTAAAAAAAAACTTCATGAAGCTATATATTAAATACATGGTTAGTTTGCGTTGCAAAATGCTGGTAAAAGAAGAACTAAAAAAATTAGGTCTACATTTTATTGTGGTTGACTTAGGGGAAATTGAGATTATGGAAGAAATTTCAAATGATAAGCGAGAGGAATTAAAATCGGCTTTGTTACAATCGGGTTTAGAGTTAATGGACGATAAACGTGCGGTTTTAATCGAAAAAATTAAAAATGTCATCATCGAAATGGTACATTATTCCGAAGACTTACCCAAAATAAATTATTCCGATTACATAAGCGAAAAATTGAATTACGATTACACCTATTTGTCCAATATTTTTTCGGAAGTAAAAGGAATTACTATTCAGCAATATATTATCATTCATAAAATTGAGCTAGTAAAGGAATTGATGCTTTATGATGAATTAAATTTAACCGAAATTTCATACCGACTTCAATATAGTAGTGTAGCTCACTTGTCAAATCAATTTAAAAAAGTTACCGGACTTACACCTTCTCAATTTAAACAATTGAAAGAAAAAAGGCGGAGTTCGATTGAAGATATAGGAAACGTTCCAAGTATAAAAGCAGAAAACCCTAAACACTTAAATTAAAATGGAACGACCAACATCAAAATATGCTCGTAGTATTATCGAAGCAAGTTTAGATTCGTTATTTGTTTTAAATTCTCAAGGAAAAATTGTAGATGTGAACGAAGCGATGCTAAAAACTTTAAAAACAACGCGAGAAAAAGCTATTAACTCCGACTTTTCAACTTATTTTAAAGAATCGGATAAAGCAAAAAAAGCATCTACAATAGCATTTAAAAAAGGTGCTATTCGCGATGTTGCTCTTACCTTAAAAAATGTTGCAGAAACTCCTATTTTGTGTAATGGGGCAACTTATAAAGATGAAGTTGGAAATATATTGGGGGTAGCAATGACAGCTCGAAATGCAAGTTCACAAAAAGCAGATAAAGTAAATGCGAACAAAAAAATTGCATTTCAGAATAAGGAAAAAAGAAAGCGAGCCGACGAATTAATCATTGCCAATAAAGAACTTGTTTTTCAAAACAACGAAAAGGAAAAGCGAGCAGATGAATTAATTATTGCAAATAAAGAATTGCTATTTCAAAACCAAGAGAAGGAAAAACGAGCAGCAGAGTTAATTGTTGCAAACACCGAACTTGCATTTCAGAATAAGGAAAAAAGAAAGCGAGCCGACGAATTAATCATTGCCAATAAAGAACTTGTTTTTCAAAACAACGAAAAGGAAAAGCGAGCAGATGAATTAATTATTGCCAATAAAGAGCTAATATTTCAAAATCAAGAAAAAGAAAAAAGAGTTGCAGAATTGTTTATTGCTAACAAAGAGCTTTTGTTTGAAACAAATGAGAAAAAAAAACGTGCTGCTGAACTTGTAATTGCGGATATTGAACTTGAATTTCAAAACAAAGAAAAAGAAAAACGTGAAAATGCTAATATTGAACTTAAAGCTTTAAGCTATTCTGCAAAATTGGCTTCTCAATACTCTTTGAGCCTTCTTGAAGCAAGCCTCGACCCTTTGGTTACCATTAATACCGAAGGAAAGATTACAGATATGAACGAAGCTCTGGCAAATATCACTGGCATGAGTCGCAAAGAGCTTACAGGAACTGACTTTTTTAATTATTTTACCGAACCCCAAAAAGCACGTGAAGTGTATCAGAAAGTATTTGAACAAGGTTCGGTTGCCAATTATCCTCTGACAGTTCGAAATAAAAACAGAGAATTAACCGATGTGTTGTTTAACGGTTCGATTTATAAAGACCAACATGGGAATGTACTGGGAGCTGTTGTTGTTGCTCGTGACGACACGGTCAGGAAACAATCCTCGCAATATGCTCGAAGTATTATTGAAGCAAGTTTAGACCCCTTGTTTGCTATTAATTCTAAAGGCAAAATTTTGGACGTAAACGAGGCAACATTAAAAGCAACCGAAACATTCAGGGAGCAAATTATTGGAACCGATTTTTTTATTTATTTTAAGGAGCCTGCCAAAGCCCGAAGAGCTTACAAACAAATTTTCGCAAAAGGTTTTATAACCGACTTCCCGCTTACAATAAAAGATGGGGGGTTTATCTCTGTTTTATGCAATGGGTCAGGTTACAAAGACGACAGAGGTAATGTTTTAGGGGTGGTGATTGTTGCCCGAGATGTTACCGAACAGAATCAAATTGCATTTGAATTAAATGAGGCAAAAAAGTTTGCAGAAGTAGCTCAAGAAGTTTCGGAAATTGCAAATAGCAAAGCTCAGGTAGCTACTCAAATTGCCGAAACTGCTGTAAAAACAAAACAGCAATTTTTGTCGAACATGAGCCACGAAATCCGCACCCCAATGAACGCCATAATTGGCTTTACCAAAGTGTTGCTTAAAACCGATTTAACGGCAAAACAAAAAGAATATTTAACTGCAATAAAAATAAGTGGCGATGCATTAATCGTGCTTATTAACGATATACTAGATTTGGCAAAAGTAGATGCAGGTAAAATGACATTTGAACAAGTCCCATTTAAGATGTCAAATTCAATTTCGACAATGCTACATTTGTTTGAAACTAAAATTAAAGAAAAAAACTTAAAACTCACTACCGAATATGATGTAAATATTCCAGAAGTATTAATAGGCGATCCTGTTCGTTTACACCAAATTATACTAAATTTAGTAAGCAATGCTGTAAAATTCACAACTTTAGGAAATATTATAGTAAGCGTTAAAATTCTCGAAGAAAACGAAAACTCTGTAACCATCGAATTTGCAGTAATTGATACTGGAATTGGAATACCTGAATTCAAAATTGATAATATATTCGACAACTTCCAGCAAGCAACAAGTGATACTTCGAGATTATATGGAGGGACAGGATTGGGGCTTGCAATTGTAAAACAGTTAGTTGAACCACAGGGTGGTACAATTAAAGTGAAAAGTAAAATGAACGAAGGTTCCACTTTTAGTTTTATTTTAAAATTTAAAAAAACAAAAGAAGCTGCCGAAGAGGTAGTTGAAATTCTCAATTTAGATAATCAAGTTAAAGACTTAAAGGTGCTTGTAGTTGAAGACATTGCTTTGAATCAACTACTTATGAAAACAATTTTAGACGAGTTTGGGTTTAAACCCGATATAGCAGTGAATGGAAAAATTGCTGTCGAAAAACTTAAAAACGAAATATACGACATTGTTCTTATGGATTTGCAAATGCCAGAGATGAATGGATTTGAAGCCACCGATTATATTCGCAATAAATTGAATCTTAAAATTCCAATTATCGCTTTAACTGCGGATGTTACCACCGTTGATTTAGCAAAATGTAAAGCAGTTGGCATGAACGACTACATTGCAAAACCTGTTGACGAACGCTTGTTATATACAAAAATATTGAGTTTAGTTAAAAAAACGTCACAGGATAATGAATTAAAACAAATTGAAAACATTGAAACTATAAACCTAAAATGCACTGATTTAGAATATTTAATTCAACGCACAAAATCAAATCCGGTTTTGATGATGGAGATGATAACCCTTTATTTAGAGCAAACACCTCCACTTATTTTAACAATGAAACAAAGTTTAGCAAATAAGGATTGGGGTGGGTTGTACTCCTCTGTTCATAAAATGATACCTTCATTTTCGATAATGGGCATTAATAACAGCTTTGAAATTATGGCTAAAAAAGTGCAAGAATTTGCCAGTACACAAATACAAATTGAAGGTATTGAGGAAATGGTAATGCAAATAGAAAAAGTTTGCACACAAGCTTGTAGAGAATTAGAACTTGAATACAATACTATTAAAAACACAAAAGCATGAAAAACCAAACTAAAATTAAACTCTTTCTGGTTGACGATGATGCAGTATTCTTAAAATTGTTAGAAATTGAATTTCTTCAACATGCCGATTTTGAAATCGAAACATTTGCTACTGGTGAATTATGCATTAAAAATCTTTCGAGCAAACCCGATGTAATTGTTTTGGATTACTGTTTAGATGGTGTTGAAAAAACTGCTATGAACGGAATTGATACGCTTGACAAAATCAAAGCTTTTGATGAAGAAATTCCAGTAATTATGCTTTCATCGCAAGATAAAATTGAAATTGCTATCGACTGTATGCACCATAAAGCCATCGATTATGTGGTTAAAAGCGAAACAGCATTTATTCGACTTCAAAAAATCATTGAAACCATTTTTCAGCATAAAAAACTCAAAAAAGAACTGAATTGGTATATGGATCGTATGTGATTTTCCTGTGCCTATCTTTTTCTATGTTTCTATGTGTTTTGAAAGAATTTATTACACAGTTCGCCGTGGCGAACATTTCGCTAAAGCGAAGGGCACAGTGTTTCACAGTGTATTTGTGGTTGCCATGTATCCGCTTGTCGTTCGGTCATGCTGAGCTTATCGTGCGGTCATGCTGATTCGCCACGGCGAAGTCGAAGCATCCGCAGCAGTCGAAGAAATGAAGTATAGCGTAAGCACATACATTTGTCATGCATCCGCCAGTGGTCGGAGAAACGTAGTGGAGCGAAAGCATCTAAGACGTTAATAGATTCCTCATTACGTATCGGAATGACATTTCGATGAGATAAACGAGAATCTTCTGCCATTCATCCACCAGCAGTAGAAGAAACGTAACGGACGCACTTATATTTGTCATGCATCCGCCAGTGGTCGGAGAAACGTAGTGGAGCGAAAGCATCTAAGACGTTAATAGATTCCTCATTACGTCTCGGAATGACATTTCGATGAGATAAACGATATTTTTTTACCGCACATCAGCTAATCATCACATCATCACATCAGCTAATCAGCTAATCACCACATCACCACATCACCACATCACCACATCAGCTAATCATCACATCAGCTCATCCTCAACTGTATTACTGAAACAACTTGCTAATCTGTGAAAAATGCAATTAATTTCACTAAACGTATAATACAATTCATTAACAAAACACCCATCTTTGTATTAAAATTTTAATAATCATAAAAAAACACGAAATGACAAAGAAAAGCAAAGCTACTCATCTTGAAGTTAAGGGTTTTGGAGCAAAATTAAGCAAATCAAGTCCTGCTAAGAAAGTGCAACTCAATCCTAAAATAAAAAAGAATAAAGAGGAAGACAGAAAATTAGATAAAGAAATTACCGCTCTAACCAGCGATTTAGAAGCAAAAGCAAGTGCGAGCTCACAAAACATCGAAGATATAAAAGACTTGCTAATTAAACGTTTGTCAAATTTCAAAGAAGAAGGATTAGAAAAATGGGAATCGTTTAAAAATGAGTTAAATATCGAAAAAGAACTTCTCGAAAAGAAATTCAAAAAAAAATAAAGAAACATTTCAATGAAAGTTAAAAAAAGAAGGTATAGTCTTAAAAAAAACACTATTAGAATTTGAAAACGAAGGAGTTTTAAACCCTGCTGTTATTAGGATTGGTGATAGTGTTCACATGTTTTACAGAGCGGCAAGAAAAGGCAATTTTTCAACCATTAAAAATCGTTTTATGAAAAATCAAAAACTGGTCAAGGAATTAAAATAAAAACGATAAAAAAGGCACTGACGATGATATTCTTTCCTGACTTCGACAATGCTTCCACTTGAATTATGTTTGTTTCAAAAATGTATTTTAAAATGTTGAAGTCAGAAAAAAAAGTGTACTTCATTTTGAAAACCAAATTCAAGAATTCATTAGGTGCGTAGCACCGTTCCACCTTTAATTGTAATTGCTGGTTCTATAAGGAAGTTAGAAGAATTATCCTTTAAATATGCCAATTGATCTTCGTCATTAAAAATCAAATCGCCTCTTATTTCATTATAGGAGAGGTTGACAAACCTTGAAGAAATCGCTGCAGAAAAATATTTAGAATTATATCCAAAATTAGGCTGTATTCCAACTCTTAAAATATTTGCATAAATATCACCCAATGTTTGAGGGTGATTGTTTCTAGTTGATGGCAAATGGTTTTCAAATGAACCGAGACCGATTATTGCATAAGTTTCAAAAATAAAATTATTATTGAAGGGTTTAAAGTATCCAGCTCCAAATTCCAAAAACTTACCCGAACCTCCATTTCCGTTGCTAAGGTTTACTGGAGTAAATAAACCTCCATTTGTTTTTATTGCAATGTTTTTAAAAATTCCATAAGCTCCTTAAAATTCCACTTGATTAAAATTTCCAGAAAGCGTTAAATTAGTTTCTCCTTTTTCCGAAATTAAGGGCACGTTTTGAGTATTAGGAGTGTAAAATTTGGGACTGCAAGATGAAAGAATAATTCCTACAACTAAAATCAATAGGTTGTTTAAATTTTTCATTTTATTGTGTTTTAATTACTATCGATGTTATTAACATAAACACATGAAAATAACAAAAGGTTTACATAAATACTACAAAACTATTAAATTTGTTTTATACCAATTGTGTCCTATTCATCAAGCGCAATAGAGTTTGATCGGATTTGCAAATCCGAACTAGCAGTTTTCTCCTTCGACTTCGCCGTGGCGAATCTGGATGACTGCTCCGTTTATTCGGATTGCAAGTCCGAGCAAGCACTTTATTAAAAGGTACAAATGTCTAAAATTTCTACCCAATGTCATTAACCCCTTATTTTCATTTTTTGCATGAAGTCTGAAATGGCCCTTACTGGCAAGTATTAACTAGTACGAGGCTTCTAAAAGAAGCCTCGTACTAGTTAAGTTCCTAAGAGTTATGTTTTATTCAATCACTACCCTTATGCCTTCGGAATGAGATGTAAATTCGGGAGCATACATACATTGAATGGTAGTGATGCCGTTAGAAAAATTACCTTTTTGATTTGCAACTAATTCGTATTCAAAAACGTAAGTTCCTTTTCGTAAATAATCAAAGAAGAAATTAGTTGCAGCATCACGAGTACTTTCGTAATAACCTAAACCGTCTTGATATTTGTATTGCGAAAGCACATTTGTGGGTTCAAAACCTGCTGCTCGCATATCCTTCATGTGAACGTATTCCATATCTCTGTCAACTCTAATCTCGATTCGGACTTTAATTTTGTCGCCAATTTTTATTTTTCCGCCAGTTACTACCGGTCTAATAACATTTCCTTTAGGAGTCATTTCGACTATAAAAATTTCTTTTTTTAGCGTTAATGGAGTGGACGCAGGAGTAATTTTATCGAGGTTTTCGAAATACTGCCAGTAAACGGCTCCCCAGGCAACGCCTTTGGTTGTTTTATTGAGTTCAATTTGGCTCATATCGGGAGTTATTTCTGTTCCACTCCAAGATGTTTTAAAATATCCGGTTCCGGCTTCAACTTGAACGCCATCTAAGGTTTTTGGGTCAATTACTTTATCCCCTACTTTAATCTCCACTAATTTATCATCGGCTAATAAATCGGTTCCTCGAAGTAGTAAAGCATAAATTGCTTCAACTGTAGCTTTTGTATTTGTCCAGTTTTGAGTTTGTTTTTGTTTTAACAACCAAATTTTCATTTTTTCTACTACGCTATCGTTTTTGGTAATTTCATCAAAAGCTTCAATAAATAATGCCTGACGCTCTATTGGAGCTTCGTACCAATAATAACCAGCACCTTCATTTGCCCAATACATTCCCATTTCTTCCGAATAAAGTGATTTTTCGTTTAAGGATTTCATTATTGCCGAAGCTGTTTTTACATCTTTTACTCGATGGTTTGCCAAAGCAATCATACCTTGCAAATAAATTCCTTTATTTAACCAATATTTTTTCGATTGATTTAAATAATAATTGTATGCTTCCTTATTTGCAGATGAGATTTCGATGGATGAAGTAAAATAGCTACGAGCATATAAATATTGAATTTGGAAACCCCCTAAATTATCTAAACTCATACTCACTTTATATCTAATCAAATCCTGATAATCTTCCCTAATTCGATTATCGAGATAACGAACCGCATTTGTAATCATGAGGTTATATTTTTTACTCGTTGACATATCCAAAATTCCAAGATGGATTAAATGTCCAAACCCAGTTACGATGTATTGAGTAATATAACGGTTATCTGGCATACCTTTAAACCAAGGCCAGCCACCATTTGAAGTTTGCATTTTTTGAAGTTTATCTAAAGTAGTAGTATATTCATTAGACATTTTCACCAAATCGAAAAGAAGACCAATTCGGCGTTTTTGATTGGTTTCGCTTTTTGCATCTAAAACCCAAGGAGTTTCTTCGAGCATTAGCGATTTAAGCTCTTGGTTTTTTTCTAAATTTGACAATAATGCATCTGGAGTAATATTTTTCCAAGATTCAAAAACAGCTTTAATTTTTGGGCTCGAATTAGCAATATGTGATGCAATGGCATTGGCATAAAAACGACTAAATGTTTGCTCCGCACAATCGTATGGATATTCCATTAAATATGGTAAAGCCTGCACTGCATACCAAGCTGGATTTGAGGTAAATTCCAAAGTGTATTTGAAATTTTTGAGAGTGTTTGATTTATTGTTTTTCATCTTCTCGAAAACAAATGTTTTCTTTTGATTTCCGTTTATTGGCAATGGCATCGATTCGGTAACTAACATCCGATTTGTTAAAACTGGAACAGTGTTTTCTTCGCCATCGGTAAATACACCCGAAGCTGCAACAACACGGTAAGTAATAGCCATGATTCCCGAAGGAACTTCGGCTTCCCATTCAACTGATGTACTTTGTCCTTTTTTACACGAAAAAGGTTTTTCGGGCATATTAACTTTCATTAAATCGTTAATTGGCTTCATTGTAAGTGCATCAAAAAACTCTAATTTTGAACTTCCATTTAGGTCTTTGTCGGAAATGTTTGATATTTTTACCGAAAACACCATTTTATCGCCATCTCTGAAAAAACGAGGAGCATTTGGAAATAACATTAAGTCTTTTTGAGTAACCAACTCTTTATTAAAGCTGCCAAATTTCAAATCTTTTGTATGAGCAACACCCATAACTTTCCATTTGGTAAGCGATTCGGGAACCGTAAATTTAATTACTGCATTACCCTCTTCATCGGTGGATATTTGAGGCATGAAGAAAGCAGTTTCGTTAAAATTTGTTCGTGCTTTAATAGGTCCAAAACTTAGCCCATCCTCACCACCTTCTCTTCTATCAATACTTTTTCCAGCACTTACCGTCTTGTCTTTTAGCGTAGATTCGCCTTTCGTTTCTACTTGTTGTTCTAACAGTTCATCGCCATCGCCAGAGGCTTGCCCAGCAGCAATTTTAGACATTATCGGAACAGATTCATATTCCTCATCAACCGACTCTGTTTCAGAATTTTTAGTCATACTTGATTTTCTATAAACGCCAGTACTTCTTCCATATCCAGAATTACCATAGCCACTTCCATAGCCATAAAAATCGAAATTGAACCAATTAAGCATTTCGTAATTTTTATTTATTCGATACAAGCGAGAATAACCTTTAAAATACTTTTCGGTGGAAACACTATTATAAGTATAGCCTGTTTGCCAATATAATGAGGAATAATCTCCTTTTACAGGATAAAAATCCCAATAATGGCTTACAAATGCATCGAGCGAAGCATCGTACATACCAGCCAACAACTCTGCCACTAATTTGTCGCCAGTTTTTCCTTTTATTTTAATACGCCACTCTTCCTGTTGACCAGGAGAAAGTTTATCGCGAAATGTTTCGAAAGTAATATCTAAACTTTTGGAATAATCAGGAACCGAAACAAAAGCAGTAGTAACGTAAGCTCTATTTTGAGAAAGCAAAACAAAGTTGCATTTAAAACCTCCTAAATCTTCAGGATTGATAGGAATATTGATAATTTGCTGCTCGTTATTCAGATGCAACCATTTTTTTGAAATTATTTTTCCTTCTTTTTCTATTTCAAAAAGCACGTTTGCATTCTTCATTTTTGTAGAAAGTACAATTTGAGCTTGATCCCCAGGTTTTAATAAACGTGAATCGGTTAAAACACTAATACTTTCGTATTTGCTATTTACTTTAGAATCGGAATTTACAACATTAAACATCGAAGTTTTGCTAAATTCTACTCCAAAATTATCTTTCCCTTTTATTTCAACAATGTAATCGCCAGCAGTCCAATCTTTAATATTGTCAAAAACAATAATTGTATCGGTAGCTGTATTATGAATTTTATCATACACTTTTTCAAGTTTTCCCCACGATTCTTTTTGAGTTTCGTTGGCATACATGTCGTTTGGGAAAATTTTTCGATACTCTACTTCGGTTAAAAAATTCTTATCGGGTTGTTGCCAAAAACGATTATTGTAATAAACTTCTGGTTGTTTTAAGCGATAAATTTGAACAGATATCTTGGCAGCATCTAATTGCCCGTTTAAGTTTGTAGTTCGTATATCGTATTTTACAGGTTTTTGATTTTGACTAATTTGAGTTGGAATACTTTCGGATGCATACATCGAAACATAACCTACCGAAACTGTGTTATTTGTGGAATGTGTTTCACCATTGATATCGGTAACATCCGCATAAACAGTATAAGTAAAAACTGGTTGAGTTGATTTTTTGTAGGTAAAATCTGGAATTGCTTTAAACTTAACTTCAAAATTACCCGATTCGTCCGTAATTAAATCGCCGTTTACAATTTCCATTTCCGACGAACCTGGCATGCTGCCCCACCACCAACGCCACCATGGGAATGATGCCCTTCGCATTACTCGATATTTAACAGCAGCACCATCAATGGCATTTCCGGCGTACGCTTTAGCATTTCCGACCACTGTAACCATTTCGTTTAAACGATAACTACCTGTAATTGGCAAACATTTAACTTCAAATTTTGGACGTTTATATTCTTCTACTCTAAAATATTTAGTGCCACTTTCGTTGTTAATAACCATTTGTCCGTTTAATAAACCAGTTGGTGCTGTAAACGAACCGCTGAATGAACCAAATTCATTGGTTATTAAATCTAATTTTGAAACTTCCTGCCAATTGTTATCCATAAATTTAACCGTAGTTTTTTTATTTGTAAGCAATTTCGATTCCTTGCCTTTATATTCAATCATTATTCCTTTAAAATAAACTTGCTGACCTGGACGATAAATGGCTCTATCGGTAAAAAAGCTAGTTTGTATAATTGGTTTTACTAGCGTATCGCGATAATATTGATAAATGTTTTGATTATCACTTAAAATATCCTTTCCATTTTGAATGGTTAGTCTTAAGTTTCGACTGTATTTGGCATTATTTGGCGATTTTATTAAGCATAATCCATCTAAATCCGTTTTTAAACGAGCATACACAGTGTATTCATATTTTCGGCTTGTGTAGTTGTATTTGTATTCTTCGGCAACCACCGTAGCACCTTCCAAAGGAGTTCCCAAATCGCGGTTATAAACAGCTACTTGAACATCTCCATTTTTTAAATCACGGGTTATATACGACAAATTGCTTACCCAAAAACGACCTTTTACAATTACATCCGTATTTGTATTAAATGCTTTATCATTGGAAGCAAGAATGATATAATGACCTATCTCAAGTTCGGGCATTGGTATTTCAACCGAGTGATTTTGGTAATCTTTATCATTTGGAACATCTATATACCACGTTTTAATAAAACTCAAAGCTGATAATTGCTTAATCATATCTTCGCCATAGTACTTTATCGACAATTTATCGTATTCACTTGCCGAAATTCGAATAAGGCGAAATGTTATTTGATTTGTGTTTTTGTAACTTACAAAAGCTCGGAATGGTTTATTTGGCAAGTTAACCTCTTCCACCGAAATAGAAAGCTCTTGTAATTCAATTTGATATTTTAACCATTTACAATTATTAGCACCCTCCGAATCAGGATATTTCAGAATTACTTCGTTAATATACTTCATGGCAGCAACTTTATCATATTGATTGTCTGGAGAATAAAGCGAATTGTATTTTAACGAACGAGCATTGAAAAAATCAGCTAATTCAAAACCAATATCGGCAGAAACGGCATTGTTTTCAAATTTTTTATACAAGTTTTCTAAACGAACTAAATAAATACTGTCTCTGTCTTCAAATGTTCCATTGTTTTTTACAAATTTTAAACGAAATAATTCGGCATCCACAAAAGCCAATGGATTAGCATCATTGATGTGGAATGCAATTAAGGACTGATATAATTTAATTGCATCAAATTTTACCGCTAATGAATCGGGAGTAGTAATTTTTAAATTAATAAAATTAGATGCTTCCGAAAAATATGCAGGGTCGTTTAAATAAAATGTTTCTACTGGTTTTAGTATTTGAGGTTCTTGTCCAGCAAAAAAATCGAGTGCTCTAAAAGCAATAAAATCGTATAAAGTTGGTCGGTATGAACGATTTTTTTTAATTGAATTAGAAATTATTTGATCGTAAATTTTTAAATCTGTTTTTTTCAAAAGCTCGGCTTGAGTAAGCGATTGTCTGAAATGATAAAAAACAGATTCTACTATTTTTCTTAAATCCCAAGTTCGGATATCCTTATTGTAGTAATCTACGGTTTCCGAACGATTCATAAATTGATATCTATTATTTTGATAATAAGCCCATAACAATTGAGCTTTCATCGAATGAAGCAATTGTGTTTGAGGTGCTTTGGATTCGGCAATTTCCTTGTCTAATCGATCGAGGGCTTTCACAATAAAATCTTCTTGATACTCGGTTACAATACTCATTTGATGGATTAAAGCCTTTGTAAGTTCCCCAATATTGTTTTCAACTTTCGCTTTTTTGTAAATTTTATCTACAATTTCGAGAGATGATTTTGGAAGCCCTTGGTTTTGATTTTTTTCTACATTTTTCCACATTACTGCATAGGTTTGCACCTCTTGTCCAAATGTGAAAATGCTAATCAACATTAAGGACAAAACTATAATCATTCGTTTTTTCATAATTTCCGGATTTAAGAAGGTGTATTTAAAGAAAAAATTGAGCCAAATTTTTCAAATTTACAAAATAGAAACAGAATAATTGTAAAATTATTATATTTTCTTTAAAAGGCAAATCAAGTTTGGTTAATTAGTGGCTGTCTCTAAAGTCCGATAACATCGTTATTTTCGTCAAGACTTCTCGTCATTCCGATAAAATTTTTGTTGATTTTTATTATCTTTTTTGTCCCAAACTACACATATTGTAAAGTTTAAATTGCAAATTTTAAATTTTAAATTTATTTCTACCCCCCACTCACTCACTCAAATTTGAATAAATAGGTACTATGGTTTAAATTCTCCAAATGTCATAAACCCTTTATTTCCAAATTTCTGCATGAAGTCTACCAATGACAGAATTTTATAAAATCTTAAAAAAAATAATTACAAATACTACTCGTTAGCACATACATTTGTCATGCATCCGCCAGTGGTCGGAGCAACGTAGTGGAGCGTCGGCATCTATTAAGTTGTTAGATTCCTCACTACGTGTTTGAATAACAAATCGCTGGGGTAAACGATATGTCGTTCGGTCATGCTTAGCCGTTCGTTCGGAATGCAAATCCGAACAAGCTCTATCGGCATAATTGATTCCTCCCTTCGTTACGTTCGGAATGGCAATGCTATGGGGTTTTAATGAGGATTTTGGGGATAAAAACCAGCAATCATAAAATAAAAAAACTCAGATTGTTTCGATTTTGCTCGACAAACTGAGTTTATTTTTTTTTAAAGATTTAATTAGCTCATTGTAAACTGTTAAAATTTAAATTCCAAACCTTCTTTATACAATTCTTCTACTTTTTTCCAATCCAATACATTCCAAAATTCGGAAATATAATCGGGACGGCGGTTTTGGAATTTTAAATAATAAGCATGTTCCCACACATCCAAAGCAATAATTGGGAATCCTTGTTTTTCGGAAACATCCATAAATGGATTGTCTTGATTTGGAGAAGAGCTAACAATTAATTTTCCAGTTTTATCTACAAAAAGCCAAGCCCAACCGCTTCCAAAACGAGTTTTAGCAGCGCTTTCAAATTGCGTTTTAAAGACTTCAAAAGAGCCAAAATCCTTTTCTATGGCATCTTTAAGTTTTCCACTAGGCAATTTTTGAGGTTCAGGCGAAAGTATGTTCCAAAATAAGTGATGATTGAAAAATCCACCACCATTATTCCTAATACCTGTAGGATATTTGCTAATGTTTTTCATTAAATTATAAAATGTTGAAGAACTAGCATCCGAATTATCTTTAATTGCAAGCATTAAATTGTCGTAATATGCTTTGTGGTGTTTTGAGTAATGAATTTCCATCGTCATTTTATCAAAATGTGGCTCTAATGCATCATAAGCATAAGGTAATTCTAAAAATTTTAAATCTTGGGTTTTATGGTTTAAGACTGTCATAATTGATGTTTGTTTTAAATTAGTACTTTGTGAAAATATTTTTTGTGGATTAAAAACAGAAAAAATAATTAAAATTAAAAAGACTGAAATAATCCTATTTAATTGTTTTAAAACGACTGTTTGTAAAATCAAAGCCTGTGTATCTGTTTTTTTCATAAATTTAAGTATTTAATATACAAGAGTAACAACGAAAGTTCTTTAATGTTTTAAAATAGGTTATTGAAATAATTTATAAGGTCATAGAATATATCTAAACTAACAAAAAATTAAAAGTCAGAAATAAAATTAAACACTGACAATCAGAGCCATGCAATGTGTATTTTTAAAAAAAACAGGAAATAATTTGGAGGTATAGCAAAAATAACTAACTTCGTATCGAATAAACAGCAAGTAACAAAACATTATATATTATCAAAAAAAAAAGTAATGGCAGCAAAAGGAAGTATTGTAGTTGATATTGAGCATTGTAAAGGATGTGGTGTATGCATAACTGTATGTCCACAAAGCGTTATAGCTCTATCAAAAAATGTAAATGGTAAAGGTTATAATTATCTGGAAATGGTAAATGATGATTGTACTGGTTGCACAAATTGTGCAGTAGTATGTCCAGATGGAGTTATAACAGTTTACAGAAAAAAATCGTAAATAAAAACATAAAAATATTCCGAAAATGAAAGAACTCAGGTTAATGAAAGGGAATGAAGCGATTGCAGAAGCTGCAATACGTTATGGAGTAGACGGATATTTCGGCTATCCAATAACCCCTCAGTCCGAAATTCTCGAACACTTAATGGCTGAAAAGCCATGGGAAAAAACTGGCATGGTAGTGTTACAAGCCGAAAGTGAAGTTGCTTCTATTAATATGGTTTATGGTGGTGCAGCATGTGGAAAAAAAGTACTCACAAGCTCATCCAGTCCAGGCATTAGTTTAATGCAAGAAGGCTTATCCTATATTGCAGGAGCCGAATTACCATGTATCGTAGTAAATGTGGTTAGAGCTGGTCCTGGTTTAGGAACTATTCAACCATCGCAATGCGATTATTTCCAAACAGTAAAAGGTGGTGGTCATGGAGATTATCGATTAATTACATTAGCTCCTTCATCCGTACAAGAGATGTATGATTTTGTTGGATTAGCTTTTGAATTGGCTTTTAAATATCGTAATCCTGCAATGATTTTATCCGATGGTTTAATTGGTCAAGTAATGGAAAAAGTATTTTTGGATGATTACAAAGAACGTTGGACAGATGAATACATAGCAAAAGAATTACCATGGGCAACCAATGGAAGAGCTGGAGTTCGTGGGCACAATATAATTACCTCCCTTGAGCTTGATTCTGCTAAACAGGAAAAAGTAAACGAGCACATTCAGGCTAAATATAAAATATGCGAAGCAAACGAAGTTCGTTACGAATTAATAAATTGCAATAATGCAGATTATTATTTTGTTGCGTATGGTTCGTCGGCACGTATTTGTCAAAAAGCCATTGAAATAGCAGCCGAAGAAGGCATAAAAGTTGGATTAATTAGACCAATTTCATTATGGCCATTCCCATCACAAATCATTAAAGAATTAGGTCAAAAATCAAAAGGTATTTTAACAGTTGAAATGAGTGCTGGACAAATGATTGAGGATGTTAAATTAGCAACCGAATGTAGGGTAAAAGTTGAGCATTTTGGACGTTTTGGTGGTGTTATTCATTCACCTGCTGAAGTAGTAAACGCATTAAAAACTAAAATTATTGGAGGATAAGTCATGGCTGATATAAAATTTGAAGACATCGTAAAACCCGAAAACTTGGTTTATAAAAAAACCGATGTGTTAACCGACGCAGTGATGCATTATTGCCCTGGTTGTGGTCATGGCACTGTGCATCGTATTATTGCAGAAGTAGTTGAAGAAATGGGAATTCAAGGCAATTGTGTTGCCATTGCACCAGTAGGCTGTTCTGTAATAGCATATAATTATTTTAATATTGATTTTCAGCAAGCTGCTCATGGTCGTGCTCCGGCACTGGCAACAGCCGTAAAACGATTAATGCCCGATTGTTTTGTTTTTAGCTATCAAGGCGACGGCGACTTAGCTGCAATTGGCACAGCCGAAACAATTCATGCGTGCAATCGTGGTGAAAACATAACTATGATTTTTATAAATAACGGTATTTATGGAATGACAGGCGGTCAAATGGCTCCTACCACATTACCAAATATGAAATCGTCCACTTCTCCATACGGTCGTGATTGTGAAATGATGGGAAATCCATTAAAAATGACTGAGTTAGTTGCTCAACTTCCAGGCACCTGTTACGTAACACGTCAGGCAGTTCATACACCTGCAAATGTTCGTAAAACTAAAAAAGCTATACGCAAAGCTTTCGAACTTCAAGAGAAAAAAATGGGAACATCTTTTATTGAAGTAGTCTCGAATTGCAACTCTGGTTGGAAAATGACACCAGTAGATGCTAATAAATGGATGGAAGAAAATATGTTTCCTTTCTATCCACTTGGTGATATAAAAGTACCTGCCGAGAAGTAATATTTAATACGTTAATTTAAAAATTTAAAATCATGACAGAAGAAATAATTATTGCTGGTTTTGGTGGACAAGGTGTTCTTTCAATGGGAAAAATCTTAGCTTATTCTGGTATAATGCAAGACAAAGAAGTTAGCTGGATGCCTTCGTACGGACCAGAAATGAGAGGTGGCACATCAAATGTTACTGTTATTATTAGCGATAGCAGAATTAGCTCACCTACCCTAAACGAATACGACACAGCTATTGTACTGAACCAACAATCGATGGATAAATTTGAAAGCTCCGTTAAAAAAGGTGGTCTTTTAATATACGACCCAAATGGAATTACTCGCCACCCTCTTCGTAAGGATATTAATGTTTACCAAATTGAAGCCACAGATAAAGCTTCAAAAATAGGTATTTCAAAATTATTTAATATGATTGTTTTAGGCGGGTTTTTGAAAATTAAACCAATTGTGAGTGAAGAGTTTATTGAGAAAGGCTTACAAAAATCGCTTCCTAAACGTCACCACGGATTAATACCCGAAAATATTAAAGCCGTTGAAATTGGAAAACAGATAGTAAAACCTTATCACGTTTTATAACAAATAAAAAAAACCGGCTTTAGTCGGTTTTTTTTATTCTCTTTTTATCGAAATTTTGATTCTATTACTTTATAATTGTGTCGCCTAAAACTTCCAATGCAAGGCTATCGGTTTTAAATTTAAAATTCATTAGCAATGGATTGTGATCGGATGATGAAAAATCATTTACCAAAACTCGTAGCGATAAACTTTCAATATTTGGAGATAAAACAAAAGCATCAATAATGGTAGTTTTGGTTTTCCCTTTTTCAAATGGCATATCCACAAATCTCTGAGTTGGTTCATTGGCTGGATAAACCCACGTCCAATCGGCTGAAAACATATCCGTGGGAATAGGCTCATCGATGGAAATAATGTTCCACGATTTGTCGTACTTATTTGGTTTAAAATTAGGAGGATTTTGATTCCAATCGCCACCTATAACAACATAATTTCCTTTTCCAAATTCACTTGTTGCATAATCTTTAATAGTTTTTAATTCAACTGGTTTTAATTTATTTTCTGTATCAAAAGCCGAATTATGAATATTAATAATTACCAATTCCTTATCCCCTATTTTAAAATGAGATGCAATAAAACAGCGATCTAGCATAAAAATCCGCTTCCACCATGTAAAATTGACATCAAAAGCATTTCGTATGGCTTTGTATGGCTTTCTGTTTGAGAGTGTAGTCATCCCCGAAACAACCCTTCCCATAGGTTTTAACAAAGGAACAGGAACATATCTCACATCGTACGTTTTTGCAAAACTACAATAATGATTATCTAACAAAATCGTAAATAAATCTAATTCATCTTGATGAAACGAACGTTTAGCATCTTTATCAATTTCCTGAAGTAAAATAAAGTCAACATATTTATTTTGCTCCAAAACTGAATAAATACCATTCAGGTTTTTTTGATAGTTTTCGGTTGTTGGCATAGTGTTTTTGCCACCATCGTAGAAAAAATCATCGGCACTTCCCAAACCACAATAACCAATATTCCATATTAAAATTGAAAACTCATCTTGATTATCAACTATTTCGGGCAAGTTAGACTTTTTCTTTATTTCTAAATCTTCCTTAAGTTGAGGTTTATAATCCGTAAAATATGAATACGAAATAACAAAGGCAAAATAAATTAAAACTAAGGAAATTATTCCAATAAAAAAATATAGAACCATTTTCAGATATTTTGTTTTCATTTTCTTGTTATTTACTTATTCTTTACAAATATAATACTATTGTTTAAATTAATTATACAATTTTGAAAGTTAAAAAAATAAATTTTAATTATCTTCAGGATATTTCTTTTATTAGAACCCTAAATTCCTGATTATTTGAAGATTTTAAAAGCAAAATAATATTTAAAATTAATGCTTTGTGCAACTTCATTGTAAACTAAAAACAATCAACAACATAATTTTGTAAATTTGCAAAAAACAAAATCAAGTTATGCCTATAGTTGGTTCAATAATAAAAAGAGGAATTGCGTTAAGAAGCAATTTTCCGAATGAGATTATCAAAAGAAGAGTTCGTAAAAGGAAACCTGGAAAAATTCAAGAGAAGGAATTGAAAAAGCTCTTAAAAAAGGCTTCGGATACCGCATTTGGAGAAAAATATGATTTTGAGAAAATAATTGATAGCAAAACACTAATTCGAGATTTTAAAGAAAACGTACCCATTTACGACTACAACTCTATTTATCAAGAATGGTGGTATCGATCGCTAAATGGCGAAAGTTATGTTTGTTGGCCCGGAAAAGTCAAATATTTTGCATTAAGTTCTGGTACTTCCGAAGCATCGAGTAAATATATTCCCGTAACTACAGATATGATTTCGGCAATAAAACGAGTAAGTGTTCGACAGTTGCTGTCATTAGTAAATTACAATTTCCCTCCCGAGTTTTACGAAAAGCCAACCTTAATGCTTGGAGGAAGTACCCATTTACAATACAATGGAACTTATTTTGCAGGAGATTTATCGGGAATAACAACTGGAAATTTACCTTTTTGGTTTCAACATTTTTACAAACCTGGCATTCGCATTTCGCGCGAACGCGATTGGCAAACAAAACTTGAAGAAATAATTAAAAATGCTCCTAAATGGGATATTGGCGTTATAATTGGCGTTCCTGCTTGGTTTCAAATATTGTTAGAAAAAATAATTGAACGCTACAACTTAAATAATATCCACGATTTATGGCCTAACTTATCAATTTTTGTGCATGGAGGCGTTGCTTTTTCGCCATATAAAGGAAGTTTTGAAAAACTAATAGGAAAACCATTGACTTATTTGGAAACTTATTTGGCTTCGGAAGGCTTTTTAGCTTACCAAAGTCGCCCAAATTCTAATTCAATGGAATTGGTAATTGACAACAATATCTTTTACGAATTTGTGCCTTTTAACAATGAAAATTTTGACGAAGATTACAACATTAAACGTTCGGCAAACACCTTAACCATTGACCAAGTAGTTGAAGGTGAAGAATATGCCTTATTGATTTCTACCTGTGCAGGTGCATGGAGATACTTAATTGGCGACACCATTAAATTTACTTCAAAAACATACAACGAAATTGTTATAACCGGTAGAACAAAACAATTTTTAAACCTTTGTGGCGAACACATGAGTGTTGAAAACATGACTCAAGCTATAAAATTGTTTGAAGATGAAATGAAAATTAGTGTTCGCGAATTTTCGGTGGTAGGGTATAAGCGTCCATGTGGATCGATGTTTGGTCACAAGTGGTATATTGGAACCGATTCGGAAATTGACAATAAAATTGTTGCCGAAAAAATTGACGGATACTTAAAAATGCTCAACGATGATTACAGAGTTGAGCGACTAGAAGCTGTAAAAGAGGTAACTGCAGAAGTTTTACCTTTACATGTTTTTTACGATTGGTTGAAAAAACATGGCAAAGAAGGCGGACAAGTTAAGTTTCCTAGAGTTTTAAAAGGAGAAAAATGCATAGATTGGCAAGAATTTGTTGCCTCACATAAAAAACAATAACAAACTATGATTAATGCATTAATAGAAGGCATCATTTTAGGTTTTACCTTAGCATTTATGGTAGGTCCAGCTTTCTTTACATTAATTCAAACTAGCATTACTCGAGGAATGTATGCCGGATTTCAGTTTGCAGTTGGCATTACAATAAGCGACATTATGCTGATATTTCTTACGTCGCTTGGAGTTACTCAAATTGCTAATAGCCTAAAATTTCAATTACTTTTTGGGTTAATTGGGAGCATTGTTCTTATTTCGTTTGGGATATACACGTTTTTAAAAAAAGTTATTATTCATAATCCAAAGGATATTAATATTCCTATAAAAAACACACATCCAGCTATTTATATTTTAAAAGGGTTTGTACTCAACTTTGCAAATCCATTTGTTTGGATTTTTTGGCTCACCATTGCAGTAACCCTGAATGCTAGATCTGAGTCGTTAAACAATTATATCATTTTCTTTATCGGAACCATTGCAACCGTTTTATCAACCGATATTTTAAAATGCTTTATTTCTGGAAAAATAAAATCATTTTTATCCAATCGAATTATGTTTATCCTAAATCGAATTGTTGGAATTTTATTAATTGTTTTTGGATTAATCCTTCTGACTAGGGTGATATTAAATAATTATCCGTTTATGTAATTAGTGTCTGTAAGAAAACGCCAACTTCTTTCCGCCAAAAGTCGGACAAGCTGTTATACTTGCAACGAATTCAGGTCATTCCGACCAAGATTTTGTTGGTTTTCACTTCTTTTTTTGCCCCAGTCCTCAAGGGTGAAAGCAAATTAAAACGTACAAAATCTAATTCGGAACTCGCTAAATTCGTTGCTGCGAAAGCCTCGAATTTGACGCTTTCTTATCAAACACTGAGTTTTCTTGCAAGGTCTAATTAAGTTAAGGGATACTTTTCTATAATCCTATAAGTTGGATTTTCGTTGGTTAAATTGCTTTCAAACAGAAACAATTCGTTTACCACCACTTTTTGAATAAAATCTGTTTGATATTTTTCGATGCATTTCCAAAACCATTTCTTATCGGATGTTTTACTTATTCGAGCAATCGTTAAATGAGGAACAAAATTACCCGCATCAGGATAATACCCAATTTTACATAAGTCCTCAAAAATTATTTGATGAACTTGTTTAAATATATTTTCTTCATCTACTCCAAACCATATTATTTTTGGCTGATATGTACTTCCAAAAGCACCAATTTTATGAATAGCAAATGAAAATGGAGACAACTTTTGCGAAGCTTTTAAAAGTTGTTTATTAATTTTTTCAGCTCGATAATCGGGAGTCTCTCCAAAAAACTTTAGTGTTAAGTGAGCATTATTCGGTTCAGCCCAAGAGATTTTATCATGTCGCAACAAATGCTTTAAATCACTAAATACAGCCAGATACTGTTCGGATGGTTCAATTTTACAGGCTAAAAAGAGTTTCATTTTTTTCGTAAATATAATTTAAAAATTGTTTAAAACAATTTTTTTCTTATTTTTTGCTTTCGAAGTATGGGGCATTAGCTCAGTTGGCTAGAGCGTTTGACTGGCAGTCAAGAGGTCATCGGTCCCGAAAATTCGAACCGTTTCTAACGGTTCGTAAATTTTCGAGGATCCTCGCCATTGCTTAAATTCTGAAAGAGTTTTGCAATGGGCGGGATTCGATTCCGATATGCTCCACTTGAAAAAAAAGAGTTGAGGTTTATTAATTCAACTCTTTTTTTTGTATTTACACAAAGAATAATTATTTCTTAGCATCTTTTTGCAATATTTTCTGAACATTAGGGGAAAAGTTATAATTTTGAAAAATAAAGAAGCATTCAATATTAGATATAAGGTAAACAAAGCCAACAGTATTTTGGCGTTAATGTGTTACTTGAAATTTTAAAAAGGTGTATGTATAAAACGTATTCGTCAATGTAGAAAGCCGAACCGCAAATGGCACATTTGGCTTTTCCTGCCATAAGAGCGAACGCTCAAAAGAACAAAAGAACTCATTTTTCGCCAATGCTCGACACCAAAAAAAACAGCCAGATTGATAAAACTATTGAAATTTAACCTTTGAAATATCTTTAAAATTTCGTAAAAAGAAGTACCTTTGTGTATTGACAAACTTGTATTTTGCAGATAAACAGATGACAGGACAAGAAGTAATAGAGCTAATTGGCTTAGATAGAGCTAAATCAGCAAATTCTAGGAGTGAAAACCTCTTAGAAAGCGAGTCTATTATTCTAAATCAACTTAAGGAACAAAAATTCGAAGTTGATTCTGTTTATTTCAATACAGACGAAAACGGGAATAGTTTTCCTGCCGTGTTTTTGAAAAAGGTAAAAACTTTTGATGCAGAAATATTACAAGCAATTGCCGATACCCACAGAAAAATATGGAATTACAAAAAAGTATTGTTCCTATATGTTTATTCCGATACTGAAATTCGTATCTACAATTGTTCTGAAACTCCACCCATTAAAACCCAAGAAAATTTTGATTACCAAAAAGAACTTCAAAGTGTTGAAATAGAAAGTTATAATTTTTCAGACAGAAAACAACTTGAAGAACTCAACAAGCTGTTTTCAAGAATTGCAATTGATTCGGGTATTGTTTGGACGTTGGAAGAGGCTCAATTTATCCGTGATAAAATAAACCTACAACGTAGAGTTGATAAATATTTGGTAGAAAGTTTAGTAAACACAGCCCAACAACTGGAACAACAAGGACTTGAAATTAATTTTATTCATAAAATCATACTACGCTCTTTATTTTTATTGTATCTTGAAGACAGAGGAGCTACGGACAAAAAGTTATATTCTCTTTATAAAAAAGGGGCTAATAGATATTTTGACATTTTAGATGATGTTGATGCTACATACCAATTGTACCAACGATTGGAAGAAGATTTTAAT
>JBBQWB010000031.1:0-30144 GCA_038210985.1 Bacteroidales bacterium | reverse complement strand
ATAGGTATGTGGATTGCTTCGGGGGTTTTATTCCCTCTCGGAATTTATTTAACCTATAAATCTGCAATTGATTCACCTCTTTTAGATGCCGATTCGTGGAAAAGATTTTTTAATTTAATTCAACTCAAAGTTCTAAAGTTTCTCAAAAAAAAATAAATGAAAATCCTACAATTGTGTAATAAGCCTCCTTATCCACCTATCGAAGGTGGCTCTATTGCTATGAATGCTATTACTCAAGGTTTAATTAATGACGGATATTTGGTTAAAGTGCTTGCGGTTTCATCGTTTAAATTCCACGATAATAAGTTGTTGATTCCCGAGGAATACAAAATTAAAGCAAATTATAATTCAGTTTTTATTGATTTGAAAATTCATCCTTTTCAAGCATTTTTAAATCTTTTTTCAAAAAAATCGTTTCATGTGCAACGTTATGTTTCAAAGGATTTTACAGATAAATTAGTGTCAATTTTAATGACTGAAACGTATGATGTAGTGCATATTGAATCCATTTTTTTGGCTTGTTACATCGACACAATTCGTAAATTTTCAAAAGCTAAAATCGTTATTCGAACGCACAACGTCGAACATTTAATTTGGGAGCGTCTTGCTGCAAACACGACAAGTAGTATTAAAAAATGGTATTTAAATCATTTAGCTAAAACACTGAAATCCTTCGAATTATCGGTGTTAAATAAGGTAGATGGAGTGTTGACAATTTCTAAAAATGATTTGGATTTCTTTTTAAAAAATGGAATTAAGAAACCAATGATAGGACTACCTTTTGGAGTTAAAATTCCAAAGCAAGGTCTTCATCCCCAAAAAACAAAAAATAGTGATTTTAGTCTATTTTTTATTGGTTCCTTAAATTGGCAACCAAATATTGAAGGTGTTGAATGGTTTATGCAAAATGTATGGCTTAATCCCAATTTGAATATCCCAAATGTTGAATTGTTTATTGCAGGAAGAAATATTCCCGAATCATTTAAAAAATATAAATCAAACCGCACTCATATTGTGGGCGAAGTAAATGATGCTCTGAAATTTATGTTGGAACATTCAATTATGATTGTACCTCTTTTTTCGGGTAGCGGAATTCGAATTAAAATTATTGAGGGACTAATGATGGGCAAGGCAATTGTTAGTACAAGCATTGGTGCCGAAGGTATTAATTGCTCCGATGGCGAAGATATTATACTCGCAAATACTCCTGATGAATTTGCAAATGCGATAAATTCGTTAATAGAAAATCCTGAATTATTTGAAAAAATATCGTCAAATGCTTCGTACTTAATTGAAAAAGAGCATAATATTGAATTAATTATTCCAAAAATGATTCAATTTTATAATACATTATGATGACGATGGAGGGCAATAATAAGGATACTATATTTATTTTACTATCGCGCGTGCCGTATCCACTCGAAAAAGGGGATAAGTTAAGAGCTTATTATCAAATTCGTGATTTGTCGGAACATTTTAATATTATCCTATTTGCGTTTTACGAAAATCAACTTCACCCAAATGCTAACGCCGAAATTTCTAAATATTGCAAGTTATTTGTTCCGTATAAATTAAATTGGTTTTCCAAAGCCATTGGACTTATTTATGCCCTTTTTAGTGGGCTTCCTTTTCAAACAGGGTTTTTCTACTCTCGCAGAGCTAAAAAAGCTATAAATAAGCTCTTAAACTCGGAAAAACCGAATCTTGTTTACGTTCAATTAGTTCGAGTGGCAAATTATCTCGAAAATTATCCAATAACTAAAGTTTTGGATTTACAAGATGCTCTTTCCGAAAATATGCTGCGAAGAGCAAATAACGAAAAATACTTTAAAAATTTCTTTTTCCGAATTGAATATAACCGAATTAAAAAATATGAAGCATCGCTTGTGGATAAATACGATTGCTTAACTATTATTAGTTCAAACGATAAGCAAAAAATCAATTCAATTAAACGGAAAAACATTATTGTAGTTCCCAATGGTGTAGATTTTAAATATTATGCTCCAATTGTTGAAGAAAAAAAATACTCGGTGTCGTTTATTGGCAATATGGGATATGCCCCAAATATTGATGCCGCATTGTTTTTAGTAAACGAAATAATGCCAATGGTGTGGGAAAAATTACCTAATGCAAATGTTGTAATTGCCGGAGCAAATCCTTCGCACAGTGTTTTAAAATTGGCATCAAGTAACGTGCTTGTTACAGGTTGGGTGGAAGATATTCGTTTGTATTATGCACAATCCAAAGTTTTTGTTGCTCCTCTCAGAATAGGGAGTGGAATGCAAAATAAGATTTTGGAAGCAATGTCGATGAATGTCCCTTGTATTACCACAAAAATCTCGGCCGAACCTATCAATGCTTCAAACAAAAAGGAGATTTTGGTTGCCGAAACTGCTCAGGAATTTGCAGAATTAATACTCGAATTATTGAATTTTGAGAATAAAAAAAATACTTTAATTGACAATGCTCAAATATTTGTAAATCAAAATTATAATTGGAAATTACAAACCGAAAAATTAGTTCAATTAATGAAGATGCTGGTATGAAAAATTATTGGAATAAAGTCATGCTGTTTCGAGTACAAAATCCACTTGCTTTTATATTGATAATTGCAATGATTCTGAGAATTATTGCGGTTTTTTTTGCAAAAGGTTTTGGAATGCACGACGACCACTTTTTATACATCGAAGTGCCACAGTCGTGGGTGGATGGTCTGGATTATAACAATTGGCTTCCATGGACGAAAGGAAATCAAGGACCATCAGGACATAGTTTTGTGTATCCTGGGTTTAATTATTTGGTTTTATGGCTGTTTAATGCAATTGGAATTGAATCGCCTGAATTTAAAATGTGGCTCATTCGCTTAATTCATGCCGCAATTTCTCTCTCTGTAGTTAGTTTGTCGTATAAAATTGCTAAAAAATTATCGAACGAAGAAGTGGCATTTAACGTTGCTTTGTTAAATGCAATTTTCTGGTTTATGCCTTGGTTAAGCGTTCGGAATTTAGTCGAAATTGTATGTATTCCATTCTTGTTTTTATCCATTTGGCAACTCTATAAAACAGAAAAAGAAACTAAGTTAAACGACTATATGTTGCTGTTTTTAAGTGGTGTGTGGAGTGGAGTAGCTTTTTCAATTCGATTTCAAGTTTCGTTTTTTATCCTTGGATTAGGAATTGCTATTTTGTTAAAACGTGGCTTTAAAAAAGCATGTATTTTTTCTTTAGGTTTTTTAGTTGTAGCACTTATTACTCAAGGTATTATCGATTATTTTATTTGGGGAAAACCATTTACCGAATTTATCGAATATATCCGTTATAACGTTCATCACAGTGGCGATTATCCTAATGGACCTTGGTATAACTATATTTTATTGGTATTGGGAATTATTATTCCTCCTTTAAGTATTTTGCTAACCATTGGTTTTTTTAAATCATGGCGTAAAAATCTATTAATATTTTTGCCGGTTGTGTTGTTTTTTGCCTTTCATTCGTATTTTCCAAACAAACAGGAACGCTTTATTTTACCTGTTGTTCCTTTTATTGTTCTTTTGGGAGTTTCGGGATGGGACGAAATTACTTCTAAAAGAGATAGTCGGTCGTACAAAAAACTTAATTTAATTTCAATTTGGATTTTTGTGGTGCTAAATGCCATTGCATTGATTTTTGTAACTACCATGTATTCAAAACGTTCTCGTATCGAATCGATGATTTATTTATCAAAATATACAAATATCAAATCCTTGCTTATTGAAAGTAGCAATGAAAGCTCAACGCAATATCCGCCTTTGTTTTATTTAAAGCAGTGGCCTCAATGCTATGTTGCAACGTCCGAAAAACCAATAAATGTAAATGCAATTCCATGGACAGATAAATCACAGCCCGATTTTGTGCTGTTTTTAGAAGATGAAAATTTGAACTCAAGGGTTAAAAATATTTCAATGGTACTTCCAAGTCTAGTTTTCGAAACAACGGTGAAACCTGGTTTTGTGGATCAGATTTTACACGAAATAAATCCAAATAATCGAAATTATATAATTACAATTTATAAAAATCAGGATAAACAACCTCTTAAACCTTAGGTTATTATGAATTCAGCCATAGCTAAAAGTCGCATCCATGAGTTATCTGCATTGTTGCATACATACAATCAGGAGTATTATATGTTAGATACTCCAAGTGTAAGCGATTTTGAATTTGATATGTTGCTCGAAGAGTTAATATCTTTGGAAAAATCACATCCTGAATTTATGCTTCCAGATTCTCCTAGCCAAAGGGTTGGAGGAACAATTACAAAAAACTTTCCAACCGTTACGCATAATTACCCGATGTTGTCCTTAGGAAATACTTATTCAAAAGAAGAATTATCAGAATTTGACCGTCGCTTAAAAGAATTTTCGCAAGATGAAATTGAATACGTTTGCGAATTAAAATACGATGGTGCTGCAATTAGTTTAACTTACGAAAATGGAATTTTAACAAAAGGTGTAACACGTGGCGATGGAGTAAGGGGAGACGATGTTACGGCAAACGTAAAAACCATTCATTCCATTCCTTTAAAACTTCATGGCAATTTTTTAAATGAATTTGAAATTAGGGGCGAAATAATTATGCCTCACAGTAGTTTTGAACGATTAAATAACGAAAGGATAGCTAGGGGCGAAGAACCGTTTGCGAATCCTCGAAATGCTGCTTCAGGAAGTTTGAAACTTCAGGATGCTTCAATGGTAGCTAAACGTAAACTGGATTGTTTTCTTTATTTTTTGCTGAGCGATAATTTGCCTTTTAAAACTCATTCCGAAAGTATAATAAATACCAAAAAATGGGGATTTAAAGCTCCAGAACAATTGAAATTGTGTAAAGGTATAGAGGAAGTTTGGGAATTTATTTTACAATGGGATACGGCTCGACATAATTTGCCATACGATATTGATGGTGTTGTAATTAAAGTTAATTCTTACGAGATTCAAAAAACAGCTGGTTTTACTGCTAAAAGTCCAAGATGGGCAATTGCATATAAATTTAAAGCGGAGCGAGTGGCAACTAAATTGATAAATTTGAGTTTTCAATTAGGGCGTACGGGAATTGTTACTCCCGTTGCCAACCTCGAGCCAGTTCAATTGGCTGGAACCGTGGTTAAACGTGCTACATTGCACAATGCCGACGTAATAGCGTCTTTAGATTTGCACCACAACGATACTGTATTTGTTGAAAAAGGAGGCGAAATTATTCCTAAAATTGTAGGGGTCGATTTAGAAAAAAGAGATGCTTTGGAAGTGCCTTATAAATTTATCGAAAATTGTCCGGAGTGTGGAACAAAATTAAATAGAAAAGAGGGTGAATCGGCTTTTATGTGCCCAAACGAAAACAATTGTCCGCCGCAAATAAAGGGCAAATTGGAACATTTTATTAGCCGAAAAGCAATGAATGTGGATAGTTTAGGCGAAGGAAAAGTGGAAGTTCTGTTTGATAAAAAATTGGTAACTAATGTGGCTGATTTTTACAATCTAACATATGAAAGCTTGATTGGTTTAGAAAAAATAATCCCAGCATTAGACGAAAAGCCTGAACGTAGAATTAGTTTTCGAGAAAAAACGGTTGAGAATATTTTAAAAGCCCTTGATGAGTCGAAAAAAATTCCTTTTAATCGAGTATTATTTGCATTAGGAATTAAAAACGTAGGGGAGACCATTGCTTCCAAAATTGCCCGCCATTTTGGAAATATCGATAAAATAATGCAAGCTCAAGTTTTTGATTTTGTTGAAATTGAGGATGTGGGCGAGCAAATTGCTTATTCGGTAATCGATTTCTTTTTGGATTTAAACAATATTGTCATTATTAATAGATTAAAAAGTGCTGGTTTGCAAATGGAAGTTGTTGAAAATGAATCTGATAAATTGTCCGAAAACTTATTGGGTAAATCCTTTGTGGTGAGTGGTGTGTTTTCAATTTCACGCGATGAAATCAAAAATATGATTACTGCACATGGCGGTAAATTCACTGGTTCTGTTTCTTCTAAAACCGACTATTTGTTGGCTGGCGACAATATGGGACCCGAAAAACGTAAAAAAGCCGAAAATCTTAAAGTGCTTATTATTAGCGAAGATGAGTTTTATGAAATGATTAAATAGTTGGCTGTCAAGAGTTTTAGACATTGTTACCTCGATTCTGCTTTTCCACTCTGATTGACAATACTATAGCTGTGTTTTTATTGCCACCAAGGCTCTAAGACACCAAGATTCACTAAGTTTTCTTTGTGTTTCTTCGAGCCTTCGTGTCTTTGTGGCTATTTTTACGGATTATCATGCAGTACGAAACGGATTGTAGCGTAGGTTTATCTGCCGAAGGTAGGCATCAATCTAACGTATGGGTTTTTCGCTTCGCTATCGCTCTAATCTGATTGACAATTATCCGGCACATTTCTACTGTTAAACACTGTGTAACTGATTTATTTTAAGGTGGAGCCAATACTGGCAAATGAAAATCGGATAACCATCGTTGGTAACAACTCAAACAATGGCGAAGATGACTTCGAGCCATCTGATGAGTGGCAGAATTTCAAATTTTGCCATCCAATATCAGCTTACAAATTTGCTCAATGGACACTTCCGACTCAATAATAGGAGTGTAAAAAACCCAATCGTGAAACATTTTTGGATATTCAAAATAATTTATTGAAATATTTTTTTCTTTCATGATAGCTCTAAATTTTTTGCAATCGGGATACAAAATATCATGTGTTCCTATAAATAAACTAATTTTTGGAAGTCCTTCCATTGAGCCATTTATTGGACTCAATAGGTAATTATCTGGCGTCGATTTTCCCGACCAAAATTTACTTACTAAAACAAAGCTACTAGCTCTCAATACAGGATCAACTTTTTCAAATTCTTTAATTTGTGGATTAGATAAAGTAATTTCCAACCACGGACAAATTAATATCACCTGACTTGACGATGGAATGCCCTCGTTGCGTTGCTTTTGGGCAAGTGCCAACGCTAAGCCACCTCCAGCCGAGTCGCCCATAAAAATGATGTCTTTTGACGATACTTTGGTTAATAATCTTAAATAAATTTCATCTAACATGGCAAAAGCATCTTCATGCGAATAGGTTGGAGTTAATGGATAATCTGGAACAATAAAAGTGCAATTTGTTTTTCGAACAATAATTGCAACAACTTTCCATTGTTGCTTAAAAATGCTATTTACGTAACCACCACCATGCAAATACAAAACATGAGTTTTCGATTTTTTTTTCTTTGGCGAAATTGAATATACATTTCTGTTATTAATCTGAATGGTGTCTATTACGAATTCCTTAAATAATTGCTTTGGTATTGCCGCTGCTTTTGATGTGTAATTACCCCTAAGAAGTTTTTTATGTGTCCTTTTTTTCGGAAAAAAACATTTTGCAATAGCTGAAACTGCTTTTGCTTTAAAACTTATTTTTTCTTTATGAATATATGTAATTGAAGTGTCGCTTAAAGGCTGAGATTTTGCATTCAGGGTAAGCAAAATTAATGAAAGTAAAATTAATTTTTTGCTATTCCTAACGATTTTGCAAAATTGAAATGATAATGTCTTTTTCATTGTTCAAAGTTAGTAAAATTAATTTTGATTAAACCAGACAATAAAGAAATTTTTGAACATATAGTTGCGACTAATCAAGTTGTTTTTAAACGAAAATCTTCTAATTTGTCATGCAGATCGCAACGTATTTTTCACCGCAAAACTTATAGACTTGTCATGCATCCGCCAGTAGTCGGAGGAACGTAGTGAAGCGTATGCATCTATAACGTTAATAGATTCCTCACTACGTGTCGGAATGTCAAATCGCTGGAGTAAACGACGAATTTTTGTCATGCATCCGCCAGCAATTGGAAAAATCTAGCGTAAGCACTTACAATTGTCATGCAGAGCTAAACTACGTTTAGCTCTGCATCTAACTATTGTATTCTTTCTATTGTGCCTATGTTCTTCTATGTTTCTATGTTTTTTTTTTAACGATTACATAGTGCTCCACTTAAAAAAAAGTATAACTAAACAAAATTGTTCCAAAAATTGCCAAAAAATCATACTTTTGCATATATAAATACTCACTATTGAATTTTTTTCAACATAAAATGAGTTTTGTTGTTGTACTATAAACGAAATATAATATACTTGAAAAATATGAAACGAAATCTTTTATTAATTTTGGGATTAACCTTTTTATTAAGTATGAAAACTGAAGCTCAAACTACACAATTAGTATATCCTGTGACAAAAAAAGTTAAACAAACGGATAAATATTTTAAAACAAAAGTTCAAGATCCGTATCGCTGGCTCGAAGATGACCGCTCTGATGAAACCATGAAATGGGTTGATGAACAAAACAAAGTTACCTTTGGCTATCTAAACACATTGCCTTTTCGTGATGAATTACGCGAGCGTTTACAAAAACTTTGGGATTATCCAAAAATGAGTGTGCCTTTCCAAAAAGGAGATTATCTGTTCTATTATAAAAACACTGGTACTCAAAACCAAAATGTGTTATTCTGTAAAAGTGTTTACAGTCAGAAAGAGTACATGTTACTCGACCCAAATAAAATGTCCGAATCTGGTATCGTTTCCATTGGCTCCATTTCGGTTTCTCCCGAAGGTGAATATTTAGGATTTACTACTTCCGAAGGTGGGTCAGACTGGAATAATATTAAAATTATTCGAATTCCATCTGGAGAGCTTTTGAAAGATGAAATTAAATGGGTTAAGTTTTCCGAAATTTCATGGCTTAGAGAAGGTTTTTATTACAGTTGCTACGACGCTCCAAAAGGAAGTGCTTTATCGCAAAAAAACGAATATCACAAAGTTTATTTTCATAAATTAGGACAAGAACAAGCAAAAGATAGATTAATTTACGAAAACAAAAATTTCCCTTTAAGAAATTATAGTGTGTCGGTGAGCGAGGATAAAGATTTTTTGTTTTTGTCCGAAACCGAAACAACCAGTGGCAATGCATTGTATTTTAAATCCATTATTAAAAGGGATTCGGGTTTTGTGAAAATTGCCGACGGATTTAAAAACGATTATATTATTGAAGATGTGATTAATGGAAAGTTTTTAATGCGTACAAACGAGGATGCTCCATCCTATAAATTGGTGTGGGTAGATCCTGCAAACCCATCAAAATCAAATTGGAGAACTTTTATTGCCGAGAAAAAAGTTGTTTTGCAAGGGGTTTCACTTGTTGGTCCCTATATTTATGTGCAATATATGGAAAATGCTAGCTCAAAAGGATATTTGTATGATTATGACGGGAAACAAATTATTGAAATTAAATTGCCAACAATAGGAACAATTGGTGGGTTTTTGGGCGACCGTAAATTTGATGAAGCTTATTATTCGTTTACTTCTTTCACATACCCAACTTCGGTTTTCAAATTTAATTTAAGAGATTATAGTTCAGAAATATTTTATGAACCAAAAGTGGATATCCGACCAGATTATTACATAACAGAACAAGTTTTTTATCCTTCAAAAGACGGCACAAAAGTTTCTATGTTTATTATTCGCAAAAAAGATGTTGTTTTAGATGGCTCAAATCCTTGTTTACTTTATGGTTACGGTGGCTTTAATATCAGTTTAACGCCATCTTTTAGCATTGTACGGATGTTGTTTTTGGAACAAGGTGGAATCTTAGCTATTCCTAATTTAAGAGGCGGAGGAGAGTTTGGACAGGATTGGCACAAAGCCGGAACTAAACTACAAAAACAAAACACCTTCGACGATTTTATAGCAGCTGCAGAATATTTAACTAACGAAAAATATACAAATTCCAATAAATTAGCAATTCAAGGTGGGTCAAACGGTGGTTTGTTAATTGGTGCAGTAATGTTGCAGCACCCCGATTTGTTTAAAGTCGCATTGCCAGCCGTTGGAGTTTTAGATATGTTGAGATACCACAAATTTACTATTGGTTGGGCTTGGACTAGCGACTATGGCTCTAGCGATAACAAGGAAGAGTTTAATTATATTTTCAAATATTCTCCCTTGCATAACATCAAAGAAGGTATTTCTTATCCTGCCACTTTAGTTACTACTGCCGACCACGACGACCGCGTTGTGCCAGCACATTCGTTTAAATTTATTGCCACTTTGCAAGAAAAATATAGAGGTACAAATCCAATGTTAATCCGCATCGATAAACAGGCAGGACATGGAGCTGGAAAACCTACTTCTAAAATGATGGACGAAGCAATCGACGTTTGGTCGTTTACTTTTTATCATTTGGGATTGAAGTATGCTCCCGTAAATTATATCGACTAAATTTAAGTGTCTGTCTATAATGTCGATAACAGCGTCGTTTTTGAAAAAAACACAGAAACAGACAATTGCAGTTGCGGTATTCCTTCTCTAAATGAATCACTTATGTTTTTGTTTAAAATTCAAGGGAGAATTTGTCATTCCGAATTATTTTGTTTTCAACTGAAAAATATTCTCAACAAAAAATAGATTTGTAAAGGTGCATCGCACCGTGCTCTTTGTAAAAATGAAGCATCCGAAAAACCAAAAAGGTGCATCGCACCGCTCTATTAAATGAGAAGTGTATTTTAATATTTCTATCTTTTTAATAATTGTTCCAGAGGACGGTGCTACGCACCTCCATTTGATATTTGGCATGCTGTTTTACAGATAGAACGGTGCTAAGCAACTGATGAATTAGTGAATTTAGTCTTAAAAATGACAAACACGTATTTTTCCGACTTCAATATTTTAAAATACATTTTTGCAAGCACAATTCAGGGTGAAGCATTGTCGAAGACAGTAAATTCGCTACTGTAAAGTCCTTAAATTTGGCATTTTCAAATCAATCACTGAGTTTATTAAACCAACTAAATATCTGAAAATAAATCTTAATTAATTGATAACTATTCACTAATCATTAATAATTCACCATTTACAATTCAACATTTACAATTCACCATTTACAATTCAACATTCATCATTACATTCTCTCAGGAACATTAATTCCCAAAAGCCACATTCCATTTTTTAGCACTTGAGTCGAAATTTTGCAAAGTTTTAAACGGAATTTCATTTTGGATGCGTCAACTTCTTTCAAAATAGATATTTCGTGGTAGAATTGATTAAACTTTTTTGCGTATTCGTAAATAAAATTAGCAATTAATGCTGGACTCAAATTGTTTGCAGCTTCGGTAACGATGCTTGGAAATTGGTAAAGTTGTTTAATAAGTTCAATTTCGATAGTTGCTATTTCGTTTGGAGTAATTTCGTTTGAAAAATCGATATTTAATTCGTTCGCTTTACGCAATATAGACGAAATTCGAGCATGGGAATATTGAATAAACGAAGCCGTGTTTCCATTAAAATCTATTGATTTTTCGGGGTCGAATAGCATGTTTTTCTTTGGATCGACTTTTAAAATGAAATATTTTAAAGCACCTAAGCCAATCATTTCATACAAAGCATTTGCTTCTTCCGAATCAAATTGATCAATTTTGCCAAGTTCCATGGTTTGTTGTTTTGCAATATTTACCATGTCATCCATTAAATTGTCGGCATCCACCACTGTTCCTTCGCGTGATTTCATTTTTCCAGAAGGTAATTCAACCATTCCATACGACATGTGGTAAATGCTTTTGCCCCATTCGTAATTAAGTTTTTTTTCAAGTATAAGTTTCAAAACATCAAAATGATAAATCTGTTCGTTCCCAACCACATAAATCATTTTATCGGGATGGTATGCTTCCGCACGTAAAAGTGCCGTTCCCATGTCCTGAGTAATATAAACAGAAGTGCCGTCGGAGCGAAGTAAAAGTTTTTCGTCGAGCCCATCGTTCGTTAAATCGACCCAAATGGAGCCATCCTCTTTTTTGAAAAAAACTCCATCTGCAAGTCCTTTTTCAACACAACTTTTGCCAAGTTTATAAGTTTCCGATTCGTAATATATTTTGTCAAATTCAATTCCCAAGCGATTGTATGTAACTTCAAATCCCTTATAAACCCAATTGTTCATCATTTTCCAAATTCGGATTACTTCACTTTCACCATCTTCCCATTGGCGAAGCATTTTTTGTGCATCAAGTAAGGTAGGAGCTTGTTTTTCGGCGTTTCCCTTTTCTATTCCCAATTCAATCAGCGACTGAATCTCTTTTTTATATTCTTGATCAAAACGAACGTAATATTTTCCAATTAAATGATCTCCTTTTAATCCGCTTGATTCTGGAGTTTCACCATCTCCAAAACGCAACCATGCGAGCATCGATTTGCAAATATGAATTCCACGGTCGTTAACCAAATTTGTTCGGATTACATTATGATTTTGTGAAGACAAAATTCTGGACAACGAATGACCAATTAAATTGTTGCGAATATGTCCTAAATGCAATGGTTTATTGGTGTTAGGAGAGGAGTATTCCAAAACAATATTCTGTGGATTTTCGCTTTTACTGAAACCGAAATCGGTAAGTTTAAACGTTTTATTTATAAAATTTAACCAAAGCGAAAAATCGAAACTTAAATTTAAAAACCCCTTAATTACATTGTATTCGGAAACAATTGCACAGTTTTCTTTTAAATACGTTCCAATTTCGTGGGCAATAACATCTGGTGCTTCTTTTAGCTTTTGAACAAATGGAAAGCAAACAATGGTATAGTCACCAATAAATTCGGCTTTTGTAGGACTAAAAATTATTAAATTAGATAAATCTCGTTGTTGGTAGTTTGCTTCAAAGTAGTTTGCTAATTGTGTTTTTATTAATTGGTCGATTTGCATATTATATATTTTTTGCAAAAGTACAAAAAAATGAAGCGGTTTGGGTTAAAATTTTTCTTGCAGTACTAATTAATCTACAACATTTGTTGGATAAAACTTTTAAAAATGCTTGATATTCAATATCTTCAATGTCAACTGCTGTTTTCGAAAATAAAAACCATGAATTACAAAAAAAAATGTAATTTTATTCCCTTAAAATTATTTGGGACTCTATGGTTTGAAAAAAATAGAAATTTGTTGTTTGAGATGTAGATAAAAGCATTAAAAACATTATCAATTCAACAAAAAAACGGATTCGATTTATAAGTAGGAGTAAGTAGTTCTTCTAATTTTGAAATAAAGATTTGAAATGAGTTTTTTATAGTTAAAAATGCAGAAAATAATATAAATACAAATTATGAAGATAGGAATACCTAAAGAGGTTTCGAATAGTGAATGGAGAGTTGCTATCTCACCAAAAAATACAGAACGCCTACTCAAAAAAGGATACGAAGTCCTTTTAGAATCAGGTGCTGGAAATAAAGCTAAGTTTAGCGATGACGATTACAAATCCTTTGGTGCAGAAATTTGCACTTCGGTAAATGACTTGTATAACAATGTGGATATTGTTTTTAAAGTGCAAGCTCCAACAGATGAAGAGATTGCCTTGATGAAGCCCAATACATTGCTAATGAGTTATTTGTTTCCTGCTCGAAATTTGGAATTGCTCCAAAAGTTGGCGGATGCTCGTATTAATGCTATTGCAATGGATGCAATCCCTCGTATTTCGAGGGCTCAAAAAATGGATGTTTTGTCTTCGATGGCAAATATTGCTGGTTATCGAGCTGTGATTGAAGCTTCTAATTATTTTGGACGTTTTTTTAACGGACAAATAACGGCAGCTGGAAAAGTTGAACCTGCCAAAGTTTTGGTTATTGGTGCTGGTGTTGCTGGTTTGGCAGCTATTGGTACTGCAAAATCACTAGGTGCTGTTGTGCGTGCGTTTGATACACGAAAAGAAGTAGCTGAACAGATTAAATCGATGGGTGCTCAGTTTATTACCGTCGAAATTGACGAAGATGGTAGTACCGAATCTGGCTATAGCAAAACGATGAGCCAAGCTTATATTGATGCAGAAATGTTGCTGTTTTTAAAACAGGCTTCAGAAGTAGATATCATCATTACTACTGCCTTAATTCCTGGTAAAGAAGCACCCAAATTGATATTAGATTATCATGTAGAAGCCATGAAAGCCGGTTCAGTAATTATTGACTTAGCCACTCAATCGGGTGGTAATTGTGTTTTAACTAAACCAGGAGAAGTATTTGTTACCAAAAATGGTGTAACTATTGCTGGAAAAGTTGATCAATTGCCCAATCAAGCAAGTTTCTTATATGGCAACAATGTATGTAATATGTTGGATGATATGGGAGATGCTGAGCATTTTAGCATCAATATGAATGATGATGTTATTAAACGTTCGATGGTTAGTTATGAAGGAAGTGTTAACTGGCCTCCCGAGCCATTGTCGGTAAGTGTTGCTCCTCAGAACAAAATGGAAGACAAAAAAAGTTCGAAAGTTTTGAAAGCTGAAAAAGCCAAGAGAATGAAATATGGAAACATTATTTTTATATTCATTACTGGTGCTTTGTTAATATTATTGGGTCAAGTTGCTCCAACAGAGTTTTTGGGACATATGACCGCTTTTGCATTGGCTATATTTGTTGGATGGAATGTTATTTGGAATGTTACACATTCTCTACATACGCCACTAATGTCTGTTTCTAATGCCATAAGTGGAATTATTGTTATTGGTGGTTTGTTACAAATCAATGACGATTGGTCAAGTCCAATATCAATATTTGCTTTTTTAGCTATTCTAATTGCATCGATAAATATAGTGGGTGGGTTTACAGTTACTTACCGAATGTTGAAAATGTTTAAAAAATAAAAAATTATGATCACGACAAATATACAAACCGCCGCATATTTATTTGCATCTTTACTATTTATCTTTAGTTTATCCGGATTATCTTCACAAACCACAGCCAAACGTGGCGTTATTTATGGAATTATCGGGATGATTATTGCCATTTTGGCAACTGTTGCTGGTGAAAATATAAATGGTTACATTTATATAATTATTGCTTTTATAGTAGCTTCTATTATAGGAGTAATGGTTGCTCGAAAAGTTGAAATGACTTCTATGCCACAACTTATTGCCATGTTGCACAGTTTTGTTGGATTGGCAGCAGTTTTGGTCGGTTATGGTTCTTTTATCGACCCTAATGTCGCAAAAATGATAGGTGCTGCAAAAACAATTCACATGGTTGAAGTTTATATAGGAATTTTAATCGGAGCCATTACTTTTACAGGATCTCTAATTGCATGGGGTAAATTAACCGAAAATATCAGTGGAAAACCCTTTGTTTATAAAGGAAAAGATATTTTAAATGTTGTTTTACTCATAACAACGATTGTGTTGGGTGTTTTATTTGTAATTCAAATTGATGAGCCCTATGCTATTGTTTATTTGTATGTTATGACGGCTATTGCTGCTTTTTTTGGTGTGATGATGGTTATGGCAATTGGCGGTGCAGATATGCCAGTGGTAATTTCTATGCTAAATTCATTGTCTGGTTGGACTGCCTCTGCAGCAGGTTTTATGTTGGGTAATGATTTATTGATTATTACTGGTGCTCTGGTTGGGAGTTCGGGAGCTGTTCTGTCAATTATAATGTGTGAAGCCATGAATCGTTCTTTTATCTCCGTAATTTCAGGAGGATTTGGACAAGAGATAAAAACCGGTAAAAAAATAGAAGGAACAGTATTGACCATAAATCATGATGAAGCTGCTGAAATACTAAAAGAGGCACAATCTGTAATCATAGTTCCTGGTTACGGTATGGCTGTTTCCAAAGCACAGCATCCCATCCACGATTTAGTAGAGAAATTAAGAAGCGAAGGTAAAAGTGTTAAATTTGGCATTCACCCTGTTGCAGGTCGATTGCCCGGACACATGAATGTTCTTTTAGCAGAAGCCAATGTTCCTTATGATATTGTAATGGAAATGGATGAAATTAATCCTGAATTACACGAAACGGATGTGGTATTGGTAATTGGTGCCAATGATACCGTAAATCCTGGAGCATTGGAAGATGAAGACAGTCCAATATTTGGAATGCCAGTTATTGAAGTGTGGAAAGCAAAAAAAGTAATTGTGATGAAACGCTCAATGGCGGTAGGTTATGCTGGCGTTGAAAATCCTCTATTTTATAAGGAAAATACAGTGCTTTTATATGGAGATGCTAAAGATACAGTGGATAAAATTAATGCGAAAGTGTAAACTAATTCGCAAGTTTTCGTCCTCAAACTATCCAGCGAGCCCGAATAGGTGAGGGATGACTTCCCAATCTCTTTGTATTGTTAAATTATTTTGATTTTTTTAAAATAACATAAAACTGAATAAATCATTAACTTATATCAAAAAAAAGTGTTTCAATTTTGGATAATTTGAAATTGTTTATAAAAAAATATAATAAAAAGTCAAAAAAAAAATGATAAGTAAACTTAAAATTTTAAATTTGCCACAAGAAACAAGATATATGTAATAATCAAAAAAAACGCTTAATGAAAAAAAATGTAATAATTATTGGTGCTGCAGGTCGTGATTTTCACAACTTTAACACCTATTACCGTGGTAATGTTGACTTTAATGTAGTTGCTTTTACGGCAGCTCAAATTCCAGACATCGATGGGAGAAAATACCCAGCTGCTTTAGCTGGCGATTTATATCCACAAGGAATTCCAATCTTTGATGAAAAAGAACTTTCTCGCCTTATTAAAGAATTAAACGTAGATATGTGCGTTTTTTCATACAGTGATGTGCCTTATCCACGTGTAATGAATATTAGTTCAATCGTTAATGCTGCTGGTTCCGATTTTATGCTAATGGGTCCAAAAGAAACTATGCTAAAATCAACAAAACCTGTTATTGCAGTTGGTGCTACTCGTACTGGTTGTGGTAAAAGTCAAACTTCCAGAAAAATTATTGAAATTTTAGTGGAACAAGGTTTAAAAGTTGTTGCTATCCGACACCCAATGCCTTATGGCGATTTAGTAAAACAAAAAGTTCAACGTTTTGCAACTGTTGAAGATTTGAAAAAACACGAATGTACCATTGAAGAAATGGAAGAATACGAACCACATGTTGTATCAGGTCGTAACGTAATTTATGCTGGAGTTGATTATGAAGCTATTTTAAGAGCTGCTGAAGTTGATCCTGATGGTTGTGATGTTATTCTTTGGGACGGTGGAAATAACGATTTTTCATTTTATAAACCAGACCTTTATGTTGGCGTTGCAGACCCATTGCGTCCAGGTGCCGAAGTAAGTTATTATCCTGGTGAAGTTGTTGCTCGTATGTCTGATGTTATTGTTATCAATAAAATTGATTCTGCATCATTAAACGACATTAATACAGTTCGTGCTAACTTAGCTAAAATTAATCCTAATGCAATTATAGTTGATGCTGCATCGTATTTAACAGTTGATAAACCTGAATTAATTAGAGGAAAACGTGTATTAGTTGTGGAAGATGGTCCAACCTTGACACACGGTGAAATGAAAATTGGTGCTGGTACAGTTGCTGCATTAAAATTTGGTGCTGCTGAATTAGTGGATCCTCGCCCTTATACTGTTGGTCGTTTAAGCGAAACCTTCAAAATTTATCCAAACATTGGAACTTTACTTCCAGCAATGGGTTATGGTGATCAACAAATTAAAGACTTAGAAACAACTATTGCTAATACTCCTTGTGATGCAGTTGTTATTGCTACTCCAATTGACTTAAACCGCATCGTAAAAATCAAACAACCTATTGTTAAAGTTGGTTACGAATTACAAGAAATAGGTTTTCCTAATCTTGATCAAATTCTTTGCGATTTTATCAAAAAACATAATCTCAAAAAAGGTGGTTGCAGCTGTTGCAGTTAATTAATTAAAAGCGACTTTTATAGTCGCTTTTTTTTTTGTTTTATATAGAACTAAATATTTAATATGAAAAATAGAAGTTTAATATCCATTTCAGATTATTCAAAAGAAGAATACCTGCAAGTACTTGAGTTGGCAAAAGAATTTGAATTAAATCCTGTTCAAAAAATTGCCGATGGAAAAGTAATAGCAACCATTTTTTTTGAACCTTCAACTCGAACTCGTTTGAGTTTTGAAAGTGCAGCAAACAAACTTGGTGCTCGTGTTATTGGGTTTAGCGAAGCTAGTAATACTTCGGTTTCAAAAGGAGAGTCGCTAGCCGACACTATTAAAACTGTTGCAAATTATAGCGATTTAATTGTTATGCGACATCCAGTTGAAGGCTCGGCTCGTTATGCCAGCGAAGTTTCGGATGTTCCAGTAATAAATGCAGGCGATGGTGCTAACCAGCATCCAACTCAATGCTTGCTCGATTTGTACACAATTATGCAAACGCAAGGAACACTCGAAAATTTAAACATCACTCTAGTTGGCGATTTGAAGTTTGGACGTACCGTTCACTCTCTCGTTCAAGCAATGTGTAATTTTAATACTACATTCCACTTGGTTTCACCCGAAGAATTGAAGTTGCCAAGTGCTGTAAAAATGCACATTAAAGATAAAAATCTTGGATATTACCAATACACCGAAATGAACGAAGCTATTAATAAAGCCGATATCGTTTATATGACTCGTATTCAACGCGAACGTTTTCAAGATCAACTCGAATATGAGCGTGTGAAAAATTCGTTCATTTTAACAAAAGAGATGTTGGGAAATGTGAAGCCTAACATGCGAATTCTACATCCACTTCCTCGTGTAAACGAAATTAACACGAATGTGGATGACACACCTCAAGCATATTATTTTGAACAAGCTTTAAATGGTGTTTATGTTCGCCAGGCATTAATTGCTAAAATATTAGGTCTTAAATAATTAAATTTTTTTGTAAAATGAATAATGATAAAATGAAAGAATTAGTTGTTTCGGCTATCGAAAACGGAACGGTTATCGATCATATTCCTAATGATATGGTATCCACGGTTATTAGAATTTTGAATTTATACAAAATTTCAAATCAAATTGTGATAGGTGCAAACCTCGACAGTAAAAAATACGGTAAAAAAGGATTAATAAAAATTAAAGATAAAAAGTTCGAGAAATCAGAAATTAGCAGAATTGCTTTAGTTGCTCCATCGGCTTCAATTATCGAAATTGAAAATTATCAAGTAGCCCGAAAATTTAAAGTGAGCGTTCCCGACACAATTCATGGAATTGTGAAATGCTTTAATCCTAAGTGTGTTACCAATGTCGAAAATGCAAAAACTAAATTCGATGTTATTGATAAAGAAAACTTAAAACTCCTTTGTCATTACTGCGAAAAAATTACCAAAAAAGAAAATGCCGAATTTTTATAAACTTTTGCATCTAAAATGATTGTACTTTTATCTCCTGCCAAAACAATTCAGTTCGAAAAATATTATACTCAATTACAGCCTTCTGTTCCAGTATTTGAAAAAGAAGCAGCTGAACTTGCAAATATATTAGAGCAAAAAAGTGTGGCTGAATTACAAAGTTTAATGAAAATTAGTGAAAAACTTGCGGTGTTAAATTTCGACCGCTATAAAGTGTTTGCACAAAATCATAATTCCAAAAAATCAAAACCAGCAATATTGGCATTTATGGGCGATGTTTACGAAGGAATGGAAGCATGGACTTTTACCGATAAACAAATGCTCGAAGCTCAAAAACGCATCTGTATTTTATCTGGGTTATATGGAGTTTTAAAACCATTGGATTTAATTCAAGCCCATCGTTTGGAAATGGGAACTAGTTTGAAATTAAATGAGTATAAGGATTTATATGAATATTGGAGAACTAAAATTACAGATGTAATTATAGATTCTTTAAACTTATATAAAACCGATGTAATTTTAAATTTAGCATCCAATGAATATTCAAAAGTTGTAAATTTTGATAATATAGAAGCAAAGCTTGTTTCGCCAGCGTTTAAAAACCATCGAAATAATGAATATAAAATAGTGAGTTTTTTGGCTAAAAAGGCACGTGGTTTAATGACATCGTTTGTTATTAAAAATAACATTAAAGATGTGAACGATTTAGTAGGTTTTGATTTGGGTGGATATTACTTTAACCAAGAATTTTCCACCGAATCAATTCCAGTATTTACTTCGGAGTTTTAAACGTTTTACCTCTGACTTAGACACTTTTTTTTGAGCATTTCTACAATAATCTCATTCAAAATTTACGAAAGATTTGTTTCTATAAGATTGGATTTTGTTATAAAATTTGCAAACATCAAGGCAAATTTTTCGCCAAAATCTTTTTTCAATTAAATATTAATAACCCCGCATTTCATGCGGGGTTATTAATATTCGACACCTTCGGTGTCGTAATTTGAAAAACCAAACTTTTAAACTATAATTTTTCCACCTCGATAGCGTAATCAAACAGATAAACTTGTCCGACAGCTGGCGGATACCTTATAAAAACTAAAATTTCTAAAATCGTGCGGTGGCAAAGGCAATCCGTTGCGGCGGAGCGGCAAGACGGTGGCGTGAATGATAAAACAATTAGAAATTCGGAAAAGGCGCTTGCGTCTCAAACAAAAACTCAATATGGGCTATTGCGTGAGAGTTTTTGGTTTGACTACTTTTTCTGAATTTCTTTTGTTTTAGCAGGGCTGGTGGAAGCATTAGTTTTGTCTAGCTTTTTTTTGGATACTTTTTTTAGCCCAGAATCAGCGATTATCATCGCTGAAACGATTAAATGGTTGTAAATAAATTTGTCAAAATAAATTTAAACAACCAATAAATCGTGGTTAAATCAAACTAAATCAAGCAGTTTTATTTTTTAAATTCCTTACTTGATTAATTTTGATTAAACAAGAAAAAAAGTATCAGAAAATAGGTAATTAGTGTCTGAAAGAAAACTATTTAACATTATTGAATATTAGTTGCTTACATGCTGTTTTTTGAGTTGAATCTATTTATAAAAAGGAGTGTTTCTGCTTGTATAAATGATTAAATTAGTGATTTTGATAACATTGAACGATTATTTACCATCATTTATGGTAAATATGCAAATAAATTTAATGACATCGTATGTGATAAAAAATAACATAACAGATGTGAACGATATAGTAGGTTTTGATTTGGGTGGATATTATTTTAATCCAGAATTTTCAAGCGAATCAATTCTAGTATTTACTTCGGAGTTTTAAACGTTTTACCTCTGGGATTGCCCTTAATTTTGGCCGTATTTCGGCGAGGAACTTGATTTTTGAATGGATTTGAAGAAACACTGCCATTATTTCTTTTTTTACGATAATTTTTACCCGAGTTATCGCTCATGGCTTCAAAATTACCGTTTCCGCCACCTCCCATGCTCCCTTTTTTCGGCATATTAAATACGTATGTAACTCCAAATGAAGTATAGGTATAACCTTCTAAAGCTCTCTTTTTAGACACTTCGGAATCTAGCCAATCGGAACTAACCGAACGAATCGTAGTTTCTATTGTAAATCGCAAACGATTTTCGATAGTATAATTTAATCCAACTCCAAAAGGAAAAACAGGGGAAATCATTCGGTGATTAGCAGCATATTTTATCGAATCGAAAGGAGCATAGCGTATTATTTCTCCGCTATTCATCGAAGTGAGCTTCGATTGAAAGCTTAAAACACCAACACCTCCAAATAAATATAAATCCCATGGTGATTTGTTATCCCATTCCATAAAATCAACCAAGTCAAGAGCCAAAACAATATTAAATTCTCTATTTGTAGAAACAAATCTTTTTTTGTCGAAGTTAGATGCACCAACTAAATATCCATTGATAAATTGAGTGCGGAAAAACATTATTTTGCTAAATTCTTTTCCAAACCAAGCACCATACATCATGTTTCTATCCTGATAAAATGATTTTTGAAATGGACCTCCTGGAATGATGTGATTTCCATTGTCGGTAATATCACCCCAAAAAGCATTATATCCAATATGAGCTCCAAAAAACCATTGTTGATATCCTTTGTATTTTTGTGCATTTAAATTCAAGCTAAAAGCTAGAATCATTGCTACGACAAGGATGTTTTTTGCAGTTTTCATCAAGTATTACTTGTTTTGTATAATGCCATCAAAATAAATTGGTGCAACTGGAGTTTTATCGGCAGTAAAACAGTATTCAAGAACATCGTCTAAACCAAGTTTTTGTAACCGATGACGATGTATGCATTTGTCAATATATTTCAATAAATTGGGTTTTGCTAAATTCCATAAATGTAATGCAGCAGTAGATGAGTCGCAAGCTTGAGTATAATTTTCACTTTCTAAAAAGCGTTCGCAGTATGCTCCAGCAATAACAGCATCTTCTAAGCTAAATTTCCCTTTCCACCCCGAACAAACAATAACCACCGATTGGTTTAGATTAATAATTGTTTCACACAGTTTACTAATGTTAGTATATGCTCCTATGTATATTGGAGCGTTGTGCTCTGCAATTTTTTCAATAGCAACTGTGCCATTAGTTGTGGAGTAGGCAATTACTCTTCCTTTTAAATCATTTTCAATAAAAGTAAAAGGGGAGTTGCCAAAATCGGCAAAATCAACTTTAATACCTTCTCGTTCAGATGCTATTATATATCCATTTTCTTTCAATCTTTTTAAATCTTGAATGTCTGCAACTGGAATAATTCCTTTTACTCCATGATATATAGCTGCACACATGGCAGTAGTAGCTCTTAAAACATCAATTACAATAGCAACATGATGCCCTTCGGTGTGGCGTGAATCGTATAAATCGGGAGTAAAGCAGACTTCAATAGTTTTCATAGATGTAGTTAAAGCATTATTTTAGCAACAACAAAGATACATTTTTTTTTGTATTGTAAAAAAGATTTTATTTTAAAAAGTCCAACTCACGCCGATACTTGGCATAAATGGAAGTTGGTTAACCCTTTCATTTGTATTACGGTCGTAATAGAAAATGTTTGAACGATTATACAAATTGGTAATTCCAAAATTAAATTCTAAAATATTAGTTTCCGAAAATAACCATTTGTATTTGATATTAGCGTCTAATCGGTGGTAATCGGGTAGGCGTCCGCTATTTGTTTCATCATATAAAAAGCCAAGTTGTTCGTTTGTTTGAGTAAAATTAGTGTTAAGTCCATTGTCAAAAACTAAGTTTGGATAAACGCCTAAGTTTTTAGCAAATGCAAAACCACTTCCAAAATTCCAACGTATGTCAAATTGCCATTGGTCGTAATCGCCCCAGCTTTTCGAGAATACTAAATTTATATTGTGCCTACGGTCGAAATGAGTAACATATTCAATAATTCCATCATCGCGATTTACCCAACCTATGGAGTAAACAGCCCAAATGTAATATTTATTTTTTTGATATTTTGCGGTTACATCAATCCCTTTTGCTGTTCCAGTTTCAATAATGAAATCCTTACGGAGATAATCGGGCTTGTAATCTGAACTTGTTGGGTCGTTAAATGGACTAGTGTCTTCAAAAACTTTGCGTTTATTTAAGTTTGTAAGTTGTGTGAAATCTTTTAAATATCCTTCAAGATTTAACGTAATATATTTATTTAAATCGTATTCAATACCAAAAATGTAGTGAATTGCTTTTTGAAGTTTATGAGTAACTTCTTTGCCATCAAAGTTTTTTTCGGGAAGATTATCTGGACCAGATAAAAATCCATAAAATAAATTTACAACATCCCTGTCGGATACGGCACTAATTAAGTTTTGAGAGTACATCCCAGTAGCTAATTTCAAACGAATATTATCTGATAAATTATATTTCATTGCTAAGCGAGGCTCATACGAAATATCATTTAACGATGCATAGTAATGAATTCGAAAGCCTGGTTCCAACAAAAGTTTTTCGTTGATATTTCGTTTGTATTTTACATAAGCAGCTAATTCGGTTGTGTTTTCTTGCTGGCTTATTTGTAATTCAGAGCGGTTAAAGAAATTGAAGTCGGTTGTAAAACCCAACATTTCGAGTCCGTATTTAAAGCTATTTTTGCCTAGAATATAGTTAAATCCTAAGCCAATATTAAAACCGTTTATTTCGCTCGATTTAGGAAGATTAGTAGCATCTTCCATGGTGATTAAATATTTAGAGTATGCAAAAATACCATCCATAATCATTGGCGATTGCTCGGGAATTAACATAAAATTTAATCCACCGCCACTAGATACCCAATCAAATTTAGCAATGTTTTTATAATTCACTTTGTCGTTAAAATTGAACCCAAATAGATTTAATTTACTTCCGTTTTTCGAGTTAAACGTAATTTTGCCATAAATATCTTGAAAGTTAAATGGTAAACCTGCGGTGTCGATATAGCTGTAAAGTACTTTTGAGCTTTGTCTTAAATAAGAGTTTTTAGCCGACAAAATGTACGAAATGCTATTCCCTTGATTTTTATCAAATTTTGAGATAGGACCTTCGATTAATAATTTGCCACCAAAAGTATTTGCTTCAATTTTGCCAGATGTTTTTTTACGATTTCCGTCTCGAGTTTTAATGTCCATAATAGAAGAAATTCGACCCCCAAATTCGGAATTGTATCCTCCAGTATAAACATCTGCCGATTTCATAATGTCGGTGTCGAATACCGAAAATAGTCCAATGGAGTGAAACGGATTATACACAATCATGCCATCTAAAAGAACTTTGTTCTGAATAGGCGAGCCACCTCTAATATATAATTGTCCACCTTGGTCACCTGTAAAAATTACGCCAGGTAAAACTTGTAAATACTGAGCAAAATCGGCAGTTCCACCAACGGTTGGCATTTGTTTCATCTGCTTTGGAGTTACGTAATTAACGGATGTACGTGTTTCGGTGCGAGCAATTTCTTTGTCGGCTGTAATATTTACAGTTTCGAGTGTGTAGGATGCTTTAGTAACTAAAAGTTTGCGAGTAATAATGTCGTTTTTTGCAAGGTTTAATGGTTCGGTTAGCGAATCAAAGCCGAGAGCCCTGATTACCAGTGTGTATTGTCCTGGTGGTATTCGGTTTATAATAAAATAGCCGTTTCCATCGGTGGTGCCACCAAAGGATGTGCCTCTTAAATATACATTTGTAAATAAAACGGGTTCTCCCGATTCTTTTTCATATATAAAACCCTTAATTGTTGCAAATTGTGAATAAAGATTAGATGAAATGGATAGGAGTATGAGGAATAGAAAAATTAGTCGTTTCATAATTGTAATGAGGTTTTTTTGCCAAATTGAGTTTAATTGGTAAAAGTATAAAAAAATCGAATGATTTATGGAATATTCTAAAAAAAATGGAGTTTTATTAGCTTATCATCTTTATTACCATTTCCTTAATTAAATCGCTTCCTTTAACTCCCGAAGATGCATCTAAACCTTTCGATTTTAAATCGTATTCACGCATTAGCGAAATAGATTTCAAGGTTCGTTCGAGTGTGAAAAATCTACTTGCATTCACATATTCATCCACAAATTTAGGAGCAAGTCCTAATACTTTTACAAGATTTCCTGTGGATTTGTCTAGTGCATAATGATATCTTAACAGCCTTTGAAAATATGGAAACATCATTGGAAGAACTTTCTGAGGCGGATTATCTTTAGAATTTGCTTCAAAATGTTGTACAATCGAATATATTCGATAATAATCGCGTTTGCCACATGCATTTGTTAGTTCAAATGCGTTGTAGTCCTTGCTAATTCCAATGTTTTTTTCAATAATTGAAGGAGTAATAGTGGTGCCCTTTGGAATTATAATAAATAACTTATTCAACTCGTTTGCAATTTTCGATAAATCATTTCCCAGAAATTCTATCAACATTTGATTGGATTTACTGTCCATTTTATATTGATATTTAGCACAATAATCGTCAATCCATTTTTGAACTTGATTATCGTATAGTTTATCGGAAGTAAATACAATCCCATTTTTGGCAATGGCTTTTACAAAGCTCTTTCGTTTATCGGCTTTTTTGAATTTATAACAAATAACAAAAATGGTAGTGGGATCGGGAGCTTGAAAATACTTTTCTAATTCGTCCAATTTGTCAAACGATTGTGCTTCCTTTAAAATTACTAAATTGTAATTTGACATCATCGGATATCTTTTTATAGCCGAAAATATTTCACTTACATTGGTTTCTCTACCATATAATATGGTTAAATTAAAATCTCGTTCGGATTCATCCAAAACATTTTTTTCTATATAATCCGAAATAAAATCCACATAATACGGTTCTTCTCCTTCGAGCAAATAGATAGGAGCATAGGTTTTAGTTTGGAGTTGTTTTATAATGTCGTTAAATGTAGCCATGAAAAATAGTTATTCGTCAAATCGAAGATGTTTTACAGTATTACCGTTGTGTATAAGTTGATTAAGCGAATCAATGCCAATTCGTAAGTGAGTTTCGACATATTTTTCGGTAACAATTCTATCGCTGGCTTCGGTTTTTACTCCGTCGTATAATAGAGGTTGGTCGGATACCAAAAGCAATGCACCAGTGGGAATGTGGTTTGCAAATCCAACGGTAAAAAGGGTGGCAGTTTCCATGTCGATGGCGATGGCTCTGATTCTTTTTAAATATTCTTTAAAAATTTCGTCATGCTCCCAAACTCTTCTGTTGGTGGTATATACCGAGCCTGTCCAATAATCTAAATTATGGTCGCGAATGGTCGTGGATATTGCTTTTTGCAAACTAAAAGCGGGTAAAGCTGGGATTTCGGGAGGCAAATAATCATTTGAAGTCCCTTCGCCACGAATTCCGGCAATAGGTAAAATTAAATCACCAAGATTATTTTTTTTCAAGCCTCCACATTTGCCCAAAAATAAAACAGCATGTGGATCTATTGCTTTAAGTAAATCCATTATTGTAGCAGCGTTTGCACTTCCCATCGAAAAATCGACCATGGTAATATCTCCAACAGTAGCCGAAGGCATCGCTCTATCTATGCCTTGTATCGGAACATCATGCCATTGTGCAAATAATTGAACATAGTGACGAAAATTTGTAAGTAAAATATATTTTCCAAACTCTTCAATCGATTGACCTGTATATCGAGGTAACCAATTTTGTATAATTTCATCTTTTGTTCTCATATTAATGTTTTAATCTGCTGCAAAGATACAATTTATTTAATTTGCGTAATATCTCTATGAATTGTTTCCTGTCTAGTTTCACTACATTATTGTTAATCTTTCTCTCTTCTTTATGGAGCGTAGCGGAATAAAGAAGAGAGAAAGATTAGGTTAAAATGACTACTTGCTTATATTTGTAATTCACTAAAAAAACAAAAAAATGAAGCAAGCAAATCATTCTAACGCTAAAACAAATGTACAATTTCGTCAGAAGCATTCACAATTAAGTCTTGGTAAAACTATAAACAGGGTCGATTACTACTGTCTCGTTAGGGTCTACCACGTTCATGTGCTACCTTTGATTTGCACGCAACAAGGCATCTACTCCGAACAGTCCCGTTGGTTTCATCGTTGGATGGGTACACTTCTCTCTCCATCTTTTGCCAACAGATTGCAGGTTTCATCATCTCAGGAAGACTGACCACTGTTAATACGCATAACGAAGCCTTGACCTTGCAACATACAAATCCGCTCTATTGTGAGCTTTAGCATGTTCGTTTCCTTGCATACTATCACAACGGCTTCAATCTGAACGACAAATTGGGTTGATTGTAACTTTCATACAATTAGGTATTAAATTTATATATAAACACACGCATCGTGGCGCACCTGAGCCTGTCGAAAACATTACATTTTCCTTTTACCGTCATCCTGATTCGCCACGACGAAATCGTAGGAGACGAAAACCTTACGTTCTCATGGTTCGACTTAGTTGCGGCGAATCTCCATAACCAACGCACAAAAAGTAAAGATTTTTTTACTTTTGTATCTATTATTAGCACAAAGCTAGTTCGGATTTGCAATCCGAACAAACCAAAAAATTACTAGGAATACAAAATAAGCTCGGGTTACAAATCAGAGCAATCCTCGTGTTGAAACACTGTGACTTCGCTTTAGCGAACTGTGTAACATTGTAACGAACCAACAGTAGCAATGTTCAAAAAAATAAATTATATAGTTATTAAAAAATATTTGCGAAATTTGTAGTTTTATGTAATATTGCAAATAAAAAATTATGTCAAAATATTTCTTTACTTTATTCTTGGTTTCAGTTTTTAGCTTAGAAGCTCAAAATGTGGATATTGACCTTCTCAGAAATATTAACCTGAATCGAAATCGAAATTTAGATAAAACATTTATTGGTATTACCAACTCTGCAGCTCCTTTGTCTATTGGTTTGCCAATTTTAATGTATGGTATTGGACAAATTACAAAAGATTCAATTACAATTCAAAAATCAGTGATGGTTGGATTTTCGGTTGTCACTGCGGTGGCAATATCTACTGTACTTAAATACACCATAAATCGATCTCGACCATTTGTTACGTATCCCGATATTGAAAAACGAACATCTGCTGGAAGTCCGTCATTTCCTTCGGGGCATACATCAGATGCCTTTTCAACAGCCACTTCATTGAGTTTAGCTTATCCAAAATGGTACGTAATTATTCCTTCATACGCATGGGCAAGTGCAGTTGCTTTTTCGCGAATGGACTTAGGTGTGCATTATCCAAGTGATGTACTCGCAGGAATATTAATTGGCTCGGGTTCTGCTTTTGTTTGCTACAAAATTCAGCAACGCATGTTGTTGAAAAATATAAAAAGGAATAAACTAATGAAGAGTTTTGGATTTTGATTAGATCTATTTCATTAAAAGACTAAGCTAAATCAAAAAACATAGAGCTACTAAAACTCTGAATATCTGAGTATTGCGTACCCATTATTGATTTTTATTAGTCCATAATATTTTTTTTTATTGAATTAAAAACTTATTGATTTATTTTGTATTTTTGGAAAATAATAAACTTTATTAATTAATATTTTTAACATGAAAAAAAACAGATTGATTTTTAGTATTTTTTTTATTAGTACAATTGTTCTTACAAGTTGTGGCGGAAAAAAATCAAGTAATCGTACAATGGATCCTAAGTTAGATAGTTTAATTACAAACATGGCAAATTGTAAGGAACAAAATTCTAATTGCGAAGGATACAATAAGGCTAGCGAAGAAATTCAAGCTATGGCTAAGGATACAGCTAATAAATTTTTAGTTGAAGATTTATTTAACGCAATTGCTCAAGCTACTAGCGGACCTCGCTCTGCTGCTTGTGCTCATGCAATTAACTTTTGGACAGGAAGTAGTGAACATTACAAAAATGCTGCGTATGGTCGTATCGTATTAGATGCTCTAAAAAAGGAAAAATATGACGAAAAATCATACGTAGGTTCTTCCCTCGGACAATTGCTTTCGGGTTGGTTAGTAAGTGATGATGAAGCATTGTTGAAAGATATTCATGCAGCTATTAAAGATAAAAATACTGAAAAAAGAGGTCGTACCGAACTTATTCGTTTATCTGGCAAAGATAGTTTTGCTAAAAAAGGTTTGACAGATATTTTAATTGCCATTGCAAAAGATGCTACCGAAAACGAAGATGTTCGTAGAGCTTGCTTAAGTGTTTTGTGGCGTTCGGTAGAACCTGCAGAATATCAAAAAGTAGAGGATATGTACATTGAGCTTCTTGCCAATGAATCTCCAATTTTATTAGGTTCTGCTTTAGAAGGATTAGGATATATGAAATCTGTAAAAGGGTATGATAAAGTTTTAGAAATAGTTGAAAAACTTGGTGCAAATGAATCGTATTGTTCTTATACTAGTCGTGCATTAACCAACTATTTAATGTATGAAGCTAAAGAAGGAGTTGATGCGAAAAAAGCATTTACTTTGGCAGTTAAAATGGCTAATAATAATACTTTAAAGCCATATTACAGAACGTATTATGTTTATTCAATTGAAACATTTGGAGGAAAAGAAGGGCAAGCAGCTTTAGCTAAATTATCCACAAATAAGGATAAAGAAGTTGCAGAACCTGCACAAAAAGCTCTACAACGTTTGAAAGATAAAAAATAATTAGTGTTTGCAAATCAAACAAAGAGTTTTCTTGTTAAAAAAAAGGTCAGTTTTCTGACCTTTTTTTTAACTCTAAACCTTAAAATTCTATATATTTGAAGAAAATTAAAGTCTATTTATTAAAATAATGAGAACTGGTGATTGAGCCTGTCGAAATCAAAAACCTCCATTTTAAATTCACTCTTAATCAGAGTCTCTCGGCAGAGGACTCTGATTTTAAATTCACTCTTAATCAGAGTCTCTCGGCAGAGGACTCTGATTTTAACATTTTAGTTTTAATC
>JBBQWB010000030.1:0-30185 GCA_038210985.1 Bacteroidales bacterium | reverse complement strand
AAAAAAGACGGTACCGTTACCAATGTATCTCCTCAATGGGGTTCGTTTAATGGCACTTGGGAATTCAACAGTGATAAAACAAAAATTGTTGTAAAATACACTTTTGGAGGTCAAACATCTACTAGCGAGGCTACTATTTTGCGTTTAACTAACAAAGAGCTTATTTTAGAAGACGTTGATGGAACGGATATTTCAAGAAATGAATACGAAAAAAAATAATTCATCATTCTAATAATAAATAAAAAAAGCTGGCTTTTAAAGTCAGCTTTTTTTTTCATCCAAATTAGAATTTTAGAAGTTTTAGTTTCTATAAGATATCCGTCAGTTGTTGGACGAATTATCTGCTTGATTTCGATATCGCGATGCGGTAAAATAGTGTGAGAGTGAAAGTTTGAGTTTTGAGAACAACCCACACTCAAACCATTCATCTAGCAGAGAAATTGGTCATCGAGCAGTTCGACTCCGCTCACTGATCACGGAGTCGAGATGCAAGATTGTGGCGTAAATTAAAAATTTACAATTTCCAATTTAAATTTTACAATAATAATTTGTTTTATTCCACGCCTTCAAGCCAGGCAGGCAAAAGCAGTGTGAGAGCGAAAGTGTGAGTTTTGAGAAAACTTCTCAATCAAATTATTCATCTGATTGATTGTCTGTTTGATTTTGCTATAGCGGTTGCTACGCTTAGGCGAAAAATCCGTCTTGATATTTGCAAATTTTATGACAAAATCCAATCTTTTAGAAACAAATCTTTCGTAAATTTTGGATTAAATTGTGTCCCGAGTCACCCAAAATTGGAGCCACAAAGCCGTTTTAAAAAGTGTCGAAGCAAGAATAAATATAAAAAAAGATGGATGATTAAAAACCATCCATCTTTTTTTGTATTTATTGTATCTATTTAGTCTTTAGACCTTGCAAGCACTATTTAGCCACTCTAATTTTTTCAAAATGAATTTGCTTATTGCTTGTAACTCTAACCAAATAAATGCTAGTTGGCAAAGTGTACAATGATGTTATATTAGTATTAGAATTTAATACCAAACGACCTTGCAAATCATATACTTCAATTCCTTTTAGTGTTTCAGAGTTTGGCAATGCAACGTAAAGAATATTATCGTAAGCCCAAACACTTATTTCGTCTTTTGAATTTTCGGTAATGGAATTTACAAGCGTAGTGAAATTTTTAATACCCGACCAGGCTCCAACATCCAAAGCACTGCAAACCGAACGAACATAAAAATCGTACGAAGTATTTGGAGCTAAACCATTTAACACATAAGGATTTTGAGTTACATTTAAAATTGTGTTTCCAGAACCTAAAGTGAATCCGGCAACGCCCCATTCAATATTCCATTGAGCAGCAGAGCCATTTTCGGTCCATGAAAGCTGAGCCGAATGATGAGATAAATTTGAAACTGCTAAATTTGAAGGCGGATTATTTATTACAACCGCTGCACTGCCTTGATTGCTCCAACAACCTTCAGTAGATTTTGCTCGGAAGTAATAAGTTCCGCTTGCAGTTACACCAAAAGACAAAATTTGGCTAACCGTACTTACTCCGTTTGAGGTTGTATTTTGCCAATAAATTTCTCCACCAATTCCACCACTTGCGTTTAAAACAACTGGTGATCCACAGTAGGTTCCACCACCCGAAACAACCACATCGGTAGGCACAGAATTTATCACGACAACGGCACTTCCCTCCTGTCCCCAGCAACCATCGCTACTTTGCGAACGGAAATAATAAGTTCCCGAAGTAGTTGCTGAAAATGCGTTTAACGCAATATCGATTGCTGTTCCGTTAGGTGTAGTTCCTTGAAAATAAATTGTTCCGCCAGTGCCACCATTCGCAGTTAACAAAACAGTTCCGCCACATTGTGTAGCACCACCGCTAACCGATACGAGAGCTGGGGGAGTATTTAACACAACATTAATTTCGGTTTGCTCATTCCAACAACCTAAACTAGAAACTGCTCTAAAATAATATGTACCATTGCTAGTTATGGGCTGAATGGTATTCCCATTTGATGTACTTGTTCCATTTGATGTTGTACCTTGCCAATAAATTACTCCACCATCACCGCCATTGGCAGTTAAAGTACTAGAGGAAGAACAAACAGTTCCTCCACCCGACACTTGAACCATTTCGGGAGATGGATTAATAACAAATTGACCATACACAGGAATACTCCATCCACAACAGCTTTCTTTTACACGATATCGCACTTGGTATGTTCCTGCTTGCAAAGAAGCAATGTTAAAATTAGGAATTTGAGTGTATGAGCTTAAAACAGTATTATTTGCAGAATTTTGGAAAATAATCCATTCAAAAGCTTCTTCATTTCCCCACGATGTTGCCGAAAAACTAATATTACCATTATTTTGACATATCGTATTTGGAGTAATTGTAAGATTTGGCAATGTACGTTCGTCGGCAGTAGTTATCAAAAAGCGATTAAATTCGACTGGTGCAGTCAAATTATATGTAAAGTTAACATAAGGAGAATAAGCTAAAACCGAATCGGACGAATTGGTATAGCTTGAAGTCATAATATTAACATCGTTCACAAAAAGCAAATCGCCACCAAAATCCCAATCGCTGGAACCAACTTCTTTTACAAGAACAATTTGAGAATTTCGGCACACTTTGTTGGCAGCTTGATAAATTTTAATTTCGAGAGATGAGGCAAATGAGTATGAAGAAGTTGAAGCAAATCCATCTGTTACGATATTTACACTTAATCCGTCGGCACCATCGCGACCGCGACCACCATTGCCACCTTTACCACCTGTCCCTCCTGTTCCGCCACCATTTGAAGATGAGCAAAGCCCACTATTACTATTACCAGCAACACCTGCTTGTCCATTTTCGCCTGCTATCCCATTTGAGCCCAAACCTCCATTTCCTGAAGTTCCGGCAGAAACATTTGAGTTTACAATATACGAATTTGTATTTGAATTATACATCCAAATGCCAAATGAGCTACCTCCAGCTTTTCCACCAAAACCATGGCTTCCACCACGACCTCCATTTCCACCTTTTCCTCCAGCCATAGCACTACATAAATTGTAACTATCGCTACCACCACCGCCACCAGCACCACCGCCGCCACCGCCAGCTTGTCCATCGGTTGAAACTATTGGAATAAAAAATAATGCATTGTCGATTGTAGAAATTGGTTTATCGCCTGCTATCCAAGAAATGCCATTCACCCCATTTAAACCATTGGAACCTGTTCCAGCACGACATCCTCCAGTACAACCTGAACCGCCCAAGTTACCACTACCGCCATTTGCTCCATTTAATGAAGTTACCCCATCTGTTCCATTCAATCCAAAATAATAACCCGCAGCAGCTCCTGCACCTCCAATTCCACCTTGTGCTGCATATCCTGTTACATCCACTCCATTAATACCATTGGAAGCATTGCCCGAAGCAATATTACAACGTACAATGGAATAATTTGAACTTGAATTTATCCAAATTGCATAATTATTCACTCCATTACCTGAAGTTGATTGCAAGCTTGTATTAGCTGTCGAAATATCCAAATCTTGTAATACCCAACCATTTATTGAATTAGATGATATACCAACAAAGTTTCGAACATTATCATCCACATTAACTATAGTTGAATTACTACCAATTGACGTTTCTAAATAATGAATTTGAGTACGAACCGAATTTGTTTTAGTCCATGTACCGTTTATAATTTTAAAACCACCTTCTACAAATACATTCGATGGCAAATTAGTCCTTTTGGCTTCGTTAAAGAGAACAGCTTCCATTTTTACATGTTTTCTATCAGCAGTAACAAGTTGAATAGCTCGATAAAGCGATTTTACAGGATAATCAATTGTGCCAGCATAACTATCATTGCCTCCCGATGAAACATAAATTACATCACAAACTCCTGCTGATGGCTGATATGTTTCAACTGAATGTAAAACACAAGCAGTTGTATCGCAAAAACCTTCGGCTCTAACATAATAGTTATTTATTGAAGCAGTTGGCATTACCGTAACTGTTAAACCTTCGCCAATTGGAAGCGACGAACCACAAGCATTGGCATACCAAAACCATTGTGCTCCATGACCCAACATCCCACCAACCACTGTTAAATACACACTTTCATTAATCATTGCATAAGGATTTCCTTCAATTGAAGTAGCAGCAATTGAATTTTGAAGAATATCTACTTCAATGCTATCTGCATTACTCCATAATCCACATAAATTTAACGAACGCACATAATACCAAGCTGATGCAGAAACATTGAATTGAGTTGCACTATTTGTAACATCTGTTCCATTAACAACAGTTTGCCAATACCAAATTTCGCCCGCTGGAGGATTGCCAACCATGGATATGATAACATTTCCACATTGTGGAGAATTAGAAGATGGAGTTTCGGGTTTAGCCGGCATTTCGCAAATATTTACATAATAATCTTCAACTTCACCATAAGTAGATGAAGAAGAACACGATTCGGTATTAACAATAGCTACATTGTAGTTATCTCTTATCCTCATTCTTATTAAACCCGATTCGGCAGTTAGAGGTATTAAAATATTTTGAGTTAAAACGGCACCTGTTGTGCTTCCAATACTATAATATTCGTTTGTCTCAAAAATGCCATTTTTATTAAAATCAAACCAAGCACCAACATATTCGGTACCATCGCAAGTAAGGGTTACCGACAGTGGATACGACTGACCTTTAACTACTTGTGCAGGTGTTAAACTTGAATAATCTCCATAACCATTTGCACTGCAAGCACTTGAGTTATTAATTCCAGCAAAAACCACCTTTGTAAAATTTTCGTAAGTGCAAGTTAAAACACTTGGCACACATAAACAAGGCAAGGCAGAAGTAGTAAAACTCCATTCAATACATCCACTTGCTTCACCACACGAGTTTTTAGGTATTACTTTCCAATAATAATTTGAAGTAGGTAATAGGTCTGCTGGCAATGTATAACTATTTGTAGTAACATTTGCTGTAAGTGTAGTAGGCAAAACATCCTGTCCAAAGAAAACATCATAAGAATTAGCTCCTGTAATTGTTGCCCAAGAAATTGAGGTTACTTTAGAATAACCTGAATAACAAACACCTGTAGCTATATTTGAAGGAAATGGGGTTGTTGCACAAGTTGGAATAACATTTACAATCACTGCAATTGATGCTGGCAAACTCCATTCCGAATTACTTGTTTTTAATGACCGAATATAATATGTTCCTGAACTTGTAACGGTATATGTTTCAGCTAAATTTGCAGTACTTGTTCCATTTGCAGTTGTTTGCCAATACCAAGTTTCGCCAGCTGGAGGAGTTCCAGTTCGAGTGATAATTACATTATCGCAATTGGGGGAATTTGAAGTTGGTATTCCAGGTTTAGCAGGCACATCTACACAACTTAAGTTAGCTGTCCAACCAGCAGCAGTATTTGTTCCATCCGATCTGAAAATAATAGTTAAGCTACCATCGGTAGCCGATGAAGTAATTGCACCTGGACTAGTGGCTCCATACCATGATCCAGCAGGGCAGTTTATTGAACTTGAACCAACAGCCAATCCAGAAGAAATAATTGGAGCTACAATACTATTTCCATTATAAATCACCATTCCGTCCCAACCGATTTCGGTAACAAACTGTGTGAAAACCATACGTACTTTTTCGCCAGCATTGGCAGGATAAAACGTGTAAGTATATGTTTGACTTATAGCATAATCACCTGCAGCACCTCCAGAATCATAAAACACTCCACCGCAATTTGTAACCGTAGTATTTACTGCGGATGTCCAGCAAGTAACATTAAAACTAACAATATTACTATATGATGTTAAATTTGCATCCAACGTACAACGAGTTTCTAATTTGAATTGAGTGCTTACGTTTATTGTTTGACTTAATGTAAATGTTCCACTTGGTGGTACTGAAGAATAAGCACCAGCATCTACCCAAGTTGAGCCACCATCAGTACTTTTTAGCCATTTATATTCTATCCCAAAATCAGTTGATATACCACTCGCAGTTAAAGTTATTGAAGTTCCAGAACAACCAGAAGTTAAATTTGCAGAAATTACACCAGCAGGATTTGGATTTCCTGAGCAATTAGGAACTGTATATGAAATTTTTACAGCACCTGCTGCACCAGCTCCACCCGAACGAGATGTGGTTAACAATCCGCCTTTCCTTCCACCAGAACCACCACCGCCAGAGGTTAAGCCATTATTTCCATTGCCAGCATCGGTACGACCAACGGCACCATTTCCTCCGCCAATTGCACCGCCTATACCGCCAGTTAATCCCGAAGCAGCTCCTCCAATTGCTGTTGAACCAGCAGCACCGCCACCGCCACCAGAAGTGCCTCCACTTCCAGCTGCTCCATTACCTCCAGAGAAAACAACATCTCCTAAACTAGATGTTCCGAGACCACCAGCACCTCCAGTTCCACCACTATTGGATCCACCACCATTGCCACCAACTGCCAAAATAACATTGGTGTTAAATGTTGTATTTAATCCAATTGTTCCAGCACCAGTACTTGCTGTTCCTCCAATACCAATGGTAAATGGAATAACATCTCCAGCAGTAACTGATATTGTGCTTTTTGCATAAGCACCACCGCCACCGCCGCCGCCGCCGTTATTATCGGAAGTTGAACCGCCACCAGCACCGCCTCCACCCCAACATTCGACAGTTAACGATGTTACACCAAAAGGAACCGTAAAATTTCCTGAAGACGTAAAGGTTTGTGTAACATTTTGAGCATTTATAAGCCCACAAAATAACACAAAGTTTAGCAACAATAACTCAATTTTGTTTTTCATAATTATTAATGTTAATTATTTCCTGCGTTTTTTTTATTTTTAAAAATATTGTCTTTTAAGCTGATTGTGAATCAATTAAAAAATAATTAATGTGTTTTGGTTAATTACGGGATAAATATACAATTATTTTTAAATAAATCGAATATCCTTAAAAAATATTTTACTTCATTTTATATTAATTTTAATTATTGTCCGATAAAAAAAACAAATCCTTCGCTGTGAATGACAGTGCTTTGCTGTGATTTTCTTTTAGAGCGGTAGGCTGATTGTCATTTCGAAATTTCACTCAAATTAATTGAGAATAAAGCAGCAATGACATTATTAGAATTTCTTATTTGCAAATAAGAAATTCATTACTGAGTTTGGAATAACATGGTTATCAACCCCCTCTAATTCCTCCTTAAAACACCATAGCATTGTCATTACGAGATTTCATGCAAAAATTTGGAAATAAAGGGTTAATGACAGTGGTATAAATTTTAGACTTTTGTATCTATTTATACAGAGAGCTTGTTCGGATTTGTAATCCGAACAAACGGAGTAGTCATCACGATTCGCCACGGCGAAGGTCGAACAAGCTGTTATACTTGCAACGAATTCAGGTCATTCCGACCAAGATTTTGTTGGTTTTCATTTCTTTTTTTTGCCCCAGCCCTCAAGGGTGAAAGCAAGTGAAAACGTACAAAATCTAATTCGGAACTCGCTAAATTCGTTGCTGCGAAAGCCTTGAATTTGAAGTTTTCTTATCAAACACTGAGTTTTCTTGCAAGGACTATTTGGTGTCAGCAAAAAAACACTGAGTTTTCTTGCTGACACTAACTATACATATCTGCATGTCAGGGTTTTGTAAAATTCTGTCATTTGCAATTAGATTTTATCTCTTTTCAACAGCTTTCTTGCTCCTGCTCACCTACTTTCTGATTTAAGCATATGGAATTCATCACAAATTCTAGGGATTGGATAAATAATATTTTCAGATTAAAATCAACAAAATCTTTATCAGAATGACGAAGAAAATTTTCAAAAATAACGCTGTTATACCGACACTAAGTAAACCAAAAGATTTTGTAACTTTGCAAACTAAATTTACTAAAAATTAGATGAAAAACCAATACTGTTTTCATACTTTATCCAACGGAATCCGAATCATACACAAACAAGTTTCGGGCAGTGTTGCACATATGAGTATTTCGATAAAGTTGGGGTCGCGTGATGAACTCGAAAACGAATGGGGTGTAGCTCATTTTATCGAACATATGATTTTTAAGGGAACAAAAAAACGTAAACCCTTTCAGGTATTGGCTCGTTTAGAAAATGTTGGCGGCGACTTAAACGCTTTTACAGCGAAAGAAGAAACCGTATTTTATGCCTCTTTTTTAAAACAATATTACGACCGCTCGGCCGAATTACTATCGGATATTCTTTTTAATTCAAATTTTAATCAAAAAGATATTGATGTAGAAAAAGACATAGTAATCGAAGAAATTAAATCCTATAAAGACAATCCTCCAGAGCTTTGTTTTGATATGTTTGAAGATTTAATTTTCGACAAACACTCCTTAGGTCGAAATATTTTAGGCTCCATAGCTTCCATAAAAGCTTTAAAAAGAGAAACCATTCTTAATTTCATGAAACGAACCTACACAACGGATCAAATGGTTATTTCATCCGTTGGAAACATTTCGTTTCAAAAATTGATAAAGACTTTAGAAAATCATTTTGGAGCTATTCAATCCTCCACCAGAACATTTGAAAGAGACACTTTTTTGGGCTTTTTGCCACAAAATAAACTTGTCCCACTCCCAATCCATCAAACTCATAGCATAATTGGAACGGTTTGTTACGATATGTACAACGATAATAAAAATATTTTTGGACTGATAAACAACTTATTAGGTGGTCCAGGAATGAATACACGTTTAAATATTTCTATTCGTGAAAAACATGGGTTAGCTTATGCTGTTGAATCGAGTTTTCAACCATTATCCGACACTGGATATTTTTCGGTGTATTTTGCTACCGATAAAAATTCTATGGAAAAATCGATAGAACTTATTTATAAGGAATTTACAAGAATGAAAACCGAAAAACTTGGAACTTTGCAATTAAGTCGGGCAAAAAAACAATTTATTGGTCAAATTGCTCTAAGCAATGATTCTAACTTAAACGAAATGTTGAGCATTGGAAAAAGCTATCTTTATTACAATTTTGTGGATAAAATTGAAGATGTGTACAAAAAAATCGAAACCATATCAACTAGTGATATTATTGGAATTTCAAACGAAATATTAAATCCAGAGCAATTTAGTTTTATTTCAATTGGTCGAAAATGAGATACGAAGACAGCTGTGTTAAGGAGGAATTTAATCGATATGCCGAAGAACATTCGAGCCAAGAACCCGAAATTTTAAAAGATCTATTTCGCGAAACGCATTTAAAAATGATAAATCCTCGGATGATTTCGGGAAGTCAACAAAGTAATTTTTTACGTTTACTCACCCGATTAAAAAACCCGCAACGTGTGCTCGAAATTGGAACTTTTTCGGGATATTCGGCTTTATCAATCGGCATGGAACTTTCTGAAAATGCACTACTTTACACAATTGAAGTAAATGAAGAGTACGAAGATTTAATTCAAAAATACATTCAAAAAGCAAACCTCCAAACAAAAATCAAACTGTTTATAGGTAGTGCCATAAAAATAATTCCAACTTTTATCGAAAATTGGGATATGGTTTTTATCGATGGCAATAAAGAAGAATACAATGAGTATTTTGATTTGATAATTGAAAATGTTAATAAAGGAGGATTGGTTATTATCGACAACGTTCTTTGGAGTGGTAAAGTTTTGATGCCGAAAGAACTTGCCAACGATATGTCCACAAAAATAATCGATTCGTTTAACAAACGATTATGTAGCGATGATCGTTTAGAAACTTTATTGCTACCAATTAGAGATGGAATAATGATTGTTCAAAAAAAATAATGCATAATGAGAATTGACATATTGACACTATTCCCCGAAATGTTTGAAGGCCCTTTTAACCATTCAATATTAAAGCGAGCCAAACAAAAAAACTTAACAGAAATTGAGATTCACAACATTCGTGATTACTCTTCAAACAAGCACCACAAAGTGGATGATTATCCATTTGGAGGCGAGCCTGGAATGGTAATGACGATTGAGCCAATTTACAACTGTATAAGCCATTTGAAAAAACAACGTGAATATTCTGAAGTAATTTTCATGACTCCCGATGGCGAAGTTTTTAATCAAAACTGTGCAAATAAACTTTCGTTATGCGAAAATATTATTATCCTTTGCGGGCATTACAAAGGAATTGACGAACGAATTAGAGAACATTTAATTACTTCCGAAATATCCATTGGCGACTTTGTGCTTTCGGGTGGCGAATTGCCGGCAATGCTTGTGGTAGATGCATTAGTTAGACTTTTGCCTGGTGTTTTAAACGACGAAACATCGGCATTATCCGATTCGTTTCAAAATGGGTTCGTGTCGCCACCTGTTTACACTCGACCTGCAAGTTTTATGGGCTGGGACGTTCCTGAAGTTTTATTATCGGGTAACGAAAAGCTAATAAATGCTTGGAAAGATGAAAAAGCAATAGAACGAACAAAAAACCGCCGACCAGACTTGGTTTGAAGATTAGTTGATGTGGTGATTAGCTGATTAGTAGCGGTTGAGCCTGTCGAAACGATAGCTAATTTGATGTGGTGATTAGTAGATTAGCTGATGTGAGGATTAGTAGATTAGCGGCGGTTGAGCCTGTCGAAACCTTAGCTTGTTTAATGTGGTGATTAGCTAATTTGAGAATTTGCTAATCAACGAATCTGTTAATCAATTAATCATTAGAGCGTAGCCGAGATGCAAGGTTTTGAAGTAAATTCAAAATTTAAAACTTATAATTTTAGTTTTCCCAAATTCACCATCGCTTAGGCGTAAATTTAAAATTTACAATTCGACTCCGCTCATTGCATCGCAATTTCCAATTTGAATTTTACAATAATAAATTGTATTATTTCAGCAACATACATGCTCATTACTCACTCTCCTCACTCACTCTGTTTTGGTATCCGCCCTGTGGTAGGATTATCTGTTCAATTACGCTATCGCGGTGATACGCTTAGGCACAAATTTAAAATTTCCAATTTCTAATTTCGATTTTACAATAATAATATTTTTTAATTCAAAGCCTATAGGCGTGCGGGCTGTAACTTTTTGAGCACAAAAAGTCCTACCCAATACTCACTACCCAACACTCAATAACCAATACTCAGTACTAATACCCATCACTCATCCACTTATCCACTTATCCACCTTTCCATCCATCCACTTATCCACCTATCCACTTATCCACTAATCATCACATCAGCTAAACCTCACATCAACACATCAGCTAATCATCCTTAACTTCCCTCTTCTATTTCTTTTCAATTTCGGCAAACGCAAAAAGAGCTACTAAATTTACAACTGGCAGATGGATAAACTCTATAAACGAAAAGAAACGATACGACCAAAACGGGACTAATGCTGGCCACGACAAACCACCTGATAAAACATTATTTATTGGCATCAACCTTTTATACTTTTTAATTTCAAGATTTGGGAATTTTTGTTTAAAATTTTCCTTATCTCTTTTAAGTATAATCCAAGGCATTGCCTGATTTGAATGAGATAATGGTCCACCTTCGCTTAGTTTCCAATTTGCTTTAGTATCGAAGGGTTCGTGGTGAAAATTTTTATAAAAAAAGCTACTTAAAAGTGTTTTTGTGGGTTCAATAATTAAAATTTTACCGCCTTTTTTTAAACATCTCTCGGCTTCCTTAAAAAAAAGCTCGGGAGTTGGAATATGGTGCAACACATTTACCATCATAATTGCCGATAGACTTTCGTCTTCGAAAGGTAATTTTTCGGCCGAAAAACAATAATCGCAATAATCGAGTTTTAAAATATCGGAAGTAACTACATCGGGCAAAATTTCGGGCAAAAACCCCCCACCCGAGCCAATTTCAAGTTTCATTCCCTCTAAATCCGTTGGCAAATCTCTAATTAATCGTTGATACCATTCGACGTAAGTTTTTTTTAAATATGCCTTTTTTAAAATTAAATCACGATGTTCAACCGAACGCAGAGGATGATCGAGGTCGTGCTGAAAGCTATGTTTTTTCATAAAATTCTTAAGGAATTAATATCAGTTTATTAAAAAATACTACCTGATCGTTTTTTAAAATTTTTGCCATAAAAATTCCATTTTGTGAACGTATATTAAACGAAAATTGGCTGTTTCGGATTTCATTTTTCAAACATACTCTACCAATGGCATCAAAAACAACAATTTCATACTTACTATTTTCATCAAAATCGGCAATATTACAATTAAACTCTCCATTGCTTGGATTTGGAAAAATATTGATTTGTTCGTTATTCTTAATATTTGAAATAGAAGTTGGGTCAATAATCATCGCCGACACCTTAAAATCATCGAAATAAAATCCATCACCATTTGTTAATGCATCCGATTTTAGCACAAATCGAAATTTCACTTGCTCGCCCAAAAGTTCATTTATGTCCATTTCTTCTAGCACCCAAGTAGTTTGAGTTCCATCGTAGCAAGGTGTTCCAATTTCCTGATTTTCGGAACCAATTACGGTATATTTTCCACATAATGCTTCCCAAGTAATCCCACTGTCAATCGATGCTTCAATTTTAACAAAATCGTACGATTTTTCCAAATCCCAGCGAGCATAAAAGTTTAATTTTGCCCAAGTTGCATGGGTTAAGTTGATGTTTTGATTTAAGGTGAGTCGTTTATTCAAATTTCCGGTATAATTGCCTGGCGAGTCGCAAATTGAAGTGGATGGACTGACAAATGTAGTGTTTGTAGTAACCCAATTTCCTCCTGCGGATGTCCATTTAGAAACCGTGTTGCATGAGTCATAAAAAATAGTTTCGGTTTGTCCAAAAATCTTCCGAATGGTATCTCTATATGTAATTAATTGGTCGATTTGCAAAGAAATTACAAACACAATTTCGTCGCCACTTGCGGTGTTATTTGTCAATGAATACGACATACTCGCATTATCAACAGTATTCAAATTTGGATTTGTAAAAGTTATTGGATTTCCAAATGATGTAATATTTGAAGACAGAGCTTGGTATGTAACTTTAAACACGGCATTTGTATCTAATCCAAGGGCAACAAACTCGAACGGAAGTGTGCCTTGAATATCCGAAATAATATCTGGTGATTTATCTTCCACTTCGCCGTATTTGTAAGCAAATCGTGCAAGATACAGATTCATGGCAAAAAAATCTAAAGCGATATCATCAATTCGAGATTCTTGGGGCCAAAATCCATCATCAGCCGTGCCTGCTTCTGGCGAAAATGCAATAATTTTTTGCTTTGTGGTTTGTTCGCCATAATACCAATCAAAAGTTCCGCCATTTGCAGTATAAAGTAATTCGCCTGGCACTCCGTAAGCAAAATGGTTTTCGGAAGTCATTTTTCGAGAATAACTTAAAAACAATTCATGGTCGGGCGTGTGAAGCGTTTGATATCCCCATGGAAAAAGCAAAATATTGCTGTAACAATGGTGGTCGATAGCCAACTTAAATAATCGATTTTCGGCAAGCCATTTTATAGCTTTGGTTTCATTTTCAGAAAATGCCGAAGGACCGCGATATACATCCGACGAAGTGGTTGGCGAAGAACCTTGATTGTCGTATCCCCATTCATAGCCATAATTTCGATTTAAATCCACACCATAAGTTCCACCTCCATTATTTCGGCGATTTTTACGCCACATTCCTCCTCCATTTGGGTCGGTAGTTTGATTGTAAAAATACCCATCGGGATTAGAGCAAGGAATAAAATACAATTCGGCATGATCCAACAAATAGGCAACTTCTTCATTTACTCCATAATTTTCGAGCATGTACCACATAAACCAAACAAGTTGTTGCATTCCCATTGGTTCACGAGCATGCGTAAGTGCAACATAAAGCACTCGTGGTTCATCTTCATTTACATTGGCATTTTTAGAAATTTTAATGAAATTTAATGGTAAGCCATTGGTAGAATGAAATGTATCTATTACAGTTCGAGCAGAAGCCAAATTTGGAAACAATATATGCATGGAGTCCATTTCTTGATATAGCTCATTTAAATTAAGATAACCAGCAAGTGAGCCATGTTTAAAATGAACAGGTTTTGATAAGCTTGTTATACCACTTGAGCAACCAATATTTTTAAATGAGTTGTTTTTATTTTGATTGCTTACGGAATTTCGTTTTTGATAATACAAAGACATATCGTCAATTAATATTGAAAAAGGGATTCCTTTTTGTGTAAGAATATTAATCTCGTTTTGACTAAGTTCTGTAATCCATTTTTCCTTAGACATTTCGCCTTCGATGGGTATTCCTAGGCTAGCAATTTGGTCAATAGAAACCTGAGATAAATTAATTTGAATTCTGCTATATTTTTGATTTTGCGAAAAAATCATCAGCGGAATTAAAAACAAACAAATAACTAGTATTTTTTTCATCAAATATATTTTCAACAAAAATAGTAAAAAAAAACTCCTGAGTATTCTCAAGAGTCTTTTAAAAAAAAACTCAATTTTTATTTTAATTCGCATTTAAAATCGGTACCACCGCTAATTGACCAATTATCACATGCGTCTTTGGCATCGCTTTTTTTAACGTCTTTGTACTCAATAGAGATTGTTTGAGCCGAATTAAACGCGTCTTTGTAAGTACATTGACAGGTATAATCTTTTTTGCAGGAACTAAAAACAACAACAGATAAGATAAAGGCTCCAAGAATAATAGTACTTTTTTTCATATCAAATTTTATTTGGTTTATAAATTTGCCCAAAACTAAATAAAAAAAACGAATAGAATAATTTTTGGGCTAAAATTCTTTTGCAAATTGAAAATTTATTAAATTAGCAAATTATAAATTAAAAAATCATCAAACATGAAGAAAAACATTTTAATTACTGGAGTTGTATTCTTTTCATTTTTAGTTGTTTCGTGCGGACCAAAAAACAAAGATGGCGAAGTAAACTTTGAGACTGCACTAGATTACAATAACTATATTATTGATTTGCAAAGCAAAACTATAAAATCCATTTTAGGATTTGCAGATGCTTGCCAGTTAGCCGAAGAAGCTACAATGCGTTCTTCGTATGAAAAATTCCAAAAACAAGCAAAAGAATCATTAACCGAATTGAAAAAGCTTGGTAGTTTTGATGGGAACACTGATTTTAGAGATAAAGCAGTGGGTCTTTTTTCGTTTTATGTGGAAGTAGCAGACAAAGATTACAAAAAAATGCTAGATTTACTTTTAAAAGACAATTTTGTTGATGCCGACCAAGCCGAAATAGATAAAATTGTTACTAAAGTTTCCGACAAAGAAGTTATTTTTGATGAAGCTTTTGCCAAAGCACAAACTGATTTTGCCGCTAAAAACAATCTGCAAATTACTAAAAATGCACTTCAAAATCAAATTGACGATAATGTAGAGTAGTGTCTGCAAAAAATAATTAATTCGCACATTATGAAAATGCTTGTAAAAGATAGCTTGTCAATTGCAAGCATTTTTATTTTGTTTTTGTTATCGTTTTATCAACGGCAACCTCATATCACCAATCAAACCGATGCAAGCGATGTTGCAAACTTGCAAATACTCACAACCTTGGACATTTGGGACCAATCTTCGCCTACTCAATATTCATTTTTACCCGTGCAATCGTACCAAAATGTAGGCGATAAAAACATTCACTATTACCAACGCTTCAACGACAAAAATGGAAACAATTATTATGTTTCCTACCCTCCATTGTGCTATATTCTCCCATACTTTTTGCATACATTAGGGTTTGAATTAAATAGAAGTCTTTTGGTTTGGTTAAATATTGTGTTGCATTTAATTTCAGCATTATTTCTATACTTTCTAATGAAAAACATGCTGAAATTTAATGCTTTTTCATGGAATATAACTTCTTCATTGGCTTATTTTATTTTAGTTCCGGTTATGACATACTCATTTACCCGAATGTACTTTGCCGAAACACTCTGTCTTTGTCTTTTTATTGCAAGCGTTTATTTTTTATACCAACTAATATTTTCAAATCCTAAATCGAAATTATATTTACTGGGATTTATATTAAGCTTTGCTCTATTGTCATACTGCGAATGGACTTCGGTTTTTCTATTTATTTGTTTAAGCGGATATTTATATTTTGCAAAAAAACTCGACAAAAAAATTAGGTTAAAATTATTTTCGACTGCTTTGCTTTGTCTTTTAATACCACTTCTTTTATTTTTAATACAGATTTTAACACTAAACTCATTTTCTGAAGGATTTCATTCGTTATCCATTCGATTACTTGAACGTAGTGGTTGGTTTGGACAAAAATATAGCAGCGATGGCGTTTCCATTTTCGATTTCCAGTCGATTTTAAAATACTTTATTTTACTTGCAAAAACCATTGGAATAATTGGATTTTTTATGATTTTGTTTGTATTGATTACAAGATTTACACATTCAAAAAAAATAAAACTCGAAAACAAAGCTCCTTATATTTTTATACTCGTCCTTATATTTTTCCCTATTCTGATTCACAATATTGTTTTTTTTAATGCGAATGCTCTTCATTATCACTTGCAGATTAAGTGGATTTTTTTAATTAGTTTGATATGGTCGCTCGCTTCAAGTAAAACATTAATTAATATTAGATTAAATACAGTATTTCAAATTGTTATAATATTGGTATTATTGTTTATTCAAATCTACACACCACGATTTAAAGCAGTAAATAATGAATATTTAAATAGCATTGCTCAAAAAATAAATTCACAAAACGATAGTAATAGTGCATTGTTTGCCAACCTAAAATCCGAACCCCAAACTCCTTTTAATCTGGCGTATTTATCTTTTTTAACCAAACGAAACTTTGCATTTGCAACAGATACAATTCAGGCAAAACAAGAAGCATTAAAATTAAATCATAAGTCGGCAACTTTTATAAGCGGTGAGCAAAGTGAAAATTCTTCTGAAATTATAAAACTGGATATCAAATAAAATCGAACACAGAAAAGGAAAAAGAAATTGCAACAGAGTTCGCCGCGGCGAACAGTGTATTTTAGATTGTCATGCATCCGCCATTAGTCGGTTTCGGAATGACAAATCGCATTTGATGATGTGATGATGTGATGATGTGATGATGTGCTGATTAAAAAAGAGATTTCTCTCCGCCAGTAGTCGGATTCGGAATGACAAATCGCATTTGATGATGTGATGATGTGATGATGTGATAATGTGCTGATTAAAAAAGAGATTTCTCTCCGCCAGTAGTCGGTTTCGGAATGACAAATCGCATTTGATGATTTGATGATGTGATGATGTGATAATGTGCTGATGTGATGATTAGCTGATTAAAAAAGAGATTCCTCTCCGCCATTAGTCGGTTTCGGAATGACAAATCGCATTTGATGATTTGATGATGTGATGATTACCTCTCAATTTACAATAAACAATTCCAAACATTTATCAATAATCAGCATGTGTAATTTAATTAATTCATTGATTGTATCTTTATTTTCGACAGTCCTGCTAATAACCGATATTAAACTTGATTTTTGTCTCTTACGCTCCGCTGTTACTGCCAAAGAATAAACATTATACCTTAATATGATTTCAATAATTTCGGCTGACAATAACTTGCTTGTTATTTCCGCATCTTTTGATTTTATAAAATACTTATCATCAAACGTTTTATTACCAATTTCAACTTCATTTAGACCCATTCGTTTCATCAGTTTATCCATCGAATCTTCCCAACTTAGAACTAATTCATAATTAGAATTACTCTCAAAGTCAATTTCGAACTTTAATGGTCTGGTATCCGATTCGGACATAACAATCTCGTATTTTTTGTATGGAATAAGCAGTTTTAGAGCTTCAAGCTCATTTCCTGAATTGTGTGAAATTTTAAATGTTCCATTATTTTCCATCCCAATTTGCTTCCAAATTTCACGTTTTTGAAAAACATCGGTATAACCTAATGTTGTTGATTTGAAATTATTTATGTAATTGTCTTTTTTTTCGGGAGTTTTCAAAATATTTCAATTTAAATTATTTTATTCCAACCAAATCCATAATTCCATTAATAAACGTCAGCGGATGAGCAGGATTTCCAGGCACGTATAAATCAATCGGATATTTGGATAGAAACTCCCGATTTAAGGCTTTACTATTGGCATGAATTCCGCCACTAATGGCATCGCTTCCAACTAAAATAATGATTTTTGGAGATGGAACCGCATCGTAACAAATTTGAAGTGCTTCGGACATGTTTTCGCTAATTGGGCCCGTAATTACGATTCCATCCGCATGCCTTGGAGAAGCCACAAATTCAATTCCATATCGTCCCATATCGAAATTCACGTTTCCAGCAGCATTCAGTTCAATTTCACAACTATTATCGCCAGCAGCCGATACCTGACGCAATTTTAATGAATGTTTAAATAGTTTCTTTATTTCTGGACGCACACTATTGTCATCCACTTGAATTGGCTTATCCTCTCCTTTTTGAATTATCAAACGTTCGGATAAATTGGTCGAAATTTTAAAATCATTTGTAAACATAATTCGATTAGGCAAAGCAAATGCACAGGCTTTACAAAAAACACATTTGCCAATATTAATCGAAAATGGTGATTTACAAATAGCATCAGTAGGGCAAATTTCAACTAATAAATCGGCTTCGTCGGGAGTAATTTGAGCATCAATTACCGGTCGACCTCTAAAAAGTGGAGTAAGTTCGGCTTTGCGTAAATTAGGGACAAATTGAATTCCGTGTGTTCGTAAAAGATTAAATTCCTGAAACATAATTCCTTTTATTAGTTATAAATCAAACCCACAATACGATAAGTTAAAACTCTTGTTATTTATTGGAAAATCTGAAATTTCTTGGTTTCGAACTGCCAGTGCTAGTGCCATCCAATTGTGTATCGATGGGTCTTTCACTTTATAATGATTAATTTCACCATGCATATCGGTTATGGCACAGTGACAAATTTCGCCTCGCCAACCCTCAATTACTGAAACAGCAAAAGAATTGGGTTTTAGTTTTAATAAATAATTTGGCGAATTGCTTTCTATGGCTGATTTTTGATATATTTCTATAAGATCTTTAATGATTTTTATGGAATTTCGGACTTCAATATTCCGAATCATTCCTCGGGAAAGCACATCCCCAGCATTTCGAATGACTGGCTTATAGCTCATATTTTTGTACGATTGAAAAGGATGAGATTGTCGAATATCGCGATTAACACCACTAGAGCGAGCTGTCATACCAACAGCTCCAATTGTCTGAGCTTGTTCGTTAGTAACTATACCATTGCCATCGAATCGGATTAAAACGCTTGGCAGTGTGTAAATCCGATCGGCCATGTTCATATAATCTTTACCTTTTTCATCCAATACTTTTAACATCGAATTAATAACTTTTTCGCTTAATGGATAATTTGTACCACCACAACGTATTAAGCCTTTGCCAAAACGATTTCCACACCAAAGTTGCGTAGTATTGATAATTGTAGTTCGCAATGCCTCATTCACTACTTGACCAAATTGATATGCCACATCGGTACACAAAGCAGCAGTATCGCCAATGTGAACAGCAATACGCTCGAGTTCCAGAGCAATAATACGTTCAATTTGCAAAGAATTACTCACCTCGGTATTTGACAAACTTTCGATTAATTGAGAATAAGCTAAACCATGACCAATTGCAGTATCGCCAGCAATACATTCGGCTAAAACGGCTCGTTGCAAAGGTTTTTTTTGCTCTACAAAAGCACGTTCGACTCCCCTATGCTGATATCCAAGATGAATTTCGAGATGTAATACTTTTTCGCCATTGCAAATAAAACGAAAATGCCCAGGCTCAATAACGCCAGCATGAATAGGTCCAACGCCAACTTCATGAAGTTCTTCGCCATCGATAGAATAAAACGGATAATTGTCCATTATTAACGATTTATCCTTACGATCATGCGACCAACGAACGGGTTTTAACCATGGATGCCCAAGAAAATTAATTCCGAAATTCTCCATTATTTCCCGTTCAAAAATATGAATTTGAGACAATTCAGGAGTAAGCGATGACAGCTCTGTTACATCCGCAGTTTGCACATGCGAAAACACCGCAATATCGTTGGTTTTATCGCGTAATACTACGCAAATAAACAAATTTTTATCCGTTTCAGGATAAATATAATAATTAGCAATATGATTGCTCAAATCTCCCAAAAGTGTTTTTAAAACCTCGCAAAAATCAGAATAAACCAATGCTGGAATTGCCGATAATTCAACAGGTGCTGAATTGTTTTGTAGGATACAAAAAGAGTTTTCAAAATTCATAGTTTACAATTTTGGAAGAACAGAAATACACTGAATAATTATATTATTCAAAAATTCGAATTGATAAAAACAAACACTGATTACAGCTAGCAAAAAAATATATTGCGTTATCGATTCCCAGCTACTTACCTTTCGGGCTAATGGGCTATCTTCGTCAATACGTGGTTTTGAAAAAAGAATGTGCATAAACCTTGTGGACATGGCATATATAACAAAAGTAAGCAATAAGCTAACCGATATAAGAATGAACCATTGTTGACCATCAATCATTGTTTTAAACAAAATAAATTCGGAAACAAATAAACCGGAAGGTGGAATTGCAAGAATCACAAATAATCCTAGTAATAAAACGCCACCACCAGCAGGATTTCGTTTCAAGTATTCGCCACATTCATCAAGTTTAAAGGTATTGAGTGTTCGAGCAACTTGTCCGAGTTGAAAAAACAAACTAGATTTTGTGAGCGAATGTAATATAATCAATAAAATAGCTGCATAATATCCATTTCCACCCAATCCAATGGCAATGGCTACCAAACCCATATTTTCGAGGGTTGAATAAGCCAACATTCGTTTATTGTGTTTTGCTTTAAGCATATAGCCTGCAGCAACCAATAGCGACAACATTCCCGAAATAATTAAAATACGATTCATCCATTCAAAAATTGGCGAAGAGCTTAAGGCGATATAAAACCTAAAAATAGATAAGAATCCTAAATTCACTAATCCTGTGGATATCAAGGCGGCAATTGGAGTTGGGGAAACCGAATTGGCATCAATTCCAACAGTGTGCATCGGGAATAGTTCCATTTTTGTACTATAACCTATCAACACAAAAACAAAAGCAATTTTCAGAAAAATAGGATTTGCATTGCTTGCAATACTTGCTATCGAACTAAATGACAAATCGTTTAATCCATCCGTACTTAAGCTTATAAATAAAATTCCTGCATATGCAAAAGCAATTCCGATGGAACACAAAAATATATATTTCCAAGTTGCCTCCAAGGCGTATGCGCTTTTTTCGTGATAAATTAATACCGAAGCACAAAGGGTTGTAGCTTCGACTAAAACCCAAACCATAGTTGCATCGTTTGCTATATACGCACCTGTAATTGAGGCAATTAAACCAATAAATGCAGCATGATAATAGAAAAAACGGCGTGTTATTCGATTGCGAAAATATTTTAATCCGTGATAAAACGAAGCGGTGCTAATGATGGTTAAAAGACTTAAAAAAAGTGCTCCTAAATAGTCGAATGTAAAATAGCTGGAACTAATTGTGCCAATATTGTAGTTTACAAAAAAGGTAAAACCGATTTGTAAAACTAAAAACAAGGATGTTCCGGCAATTGCCACATATTTATTTTTAATTAGCAATACAATTAAACTCAAAACCACTGAAACAATAAAATACGTTAATATCATAGTTTTAGTGTTTTAATGAAGTTAAATTTTCGGTTCCCAAATTATGATATTTAGCACCAATTTTATTAGTGAATATGGTGATAATCAAAACGCTAACAAAAATATCGAGTAAAATACCTATATTAATTAATAAAGGCATTTCAATTCCAACTAAAATAGAAAGGAGAAAAATTCCATTTTCAATAACTAAAAATCCAATGGTATGCGAAAACAACAACTTGTGCGTAACAATAATTAAAATACCTGAAAAAAGGGTAAATAAGCACATGGTCATAAAAGCAACATTAATAGAATCTTTTTGTAAAACATTGGCAATAAAAACCGACAGAACGAGCAAACAAACTGCTAAAACTAAAATAAAAAATGCAGGAAGTGCTTTATTATGAACACGATATACCTTAGTTTTATTAATTACTTTATACAAAAAATAAGGAACAATAATTCCTTTAAACACCAAAGTTTCGACCGAAATAAAAATCAGATTTAATAATTTCACTTCCGAAAGTTGCATTAAAGATATTGCAAAAAGAAGTATCCCTTGAATGGCAATTATTTTAGCATACGTTCTATACCGCTCTGCCGAACAAATGTATAAAATGGTAATTCCAAAAGCTACAAGCAAAAAGTTTAACATTGCACTAAATTAATTATTCATTATTAAAACCAACAAAAACGACAAAATTCCAATTGCAGTAAGCGTAAAAATATGTATTACATTCCTGTGCATTTTATTTCGAGCACGAAACGATTCTAAAAACCCAACAATAATAGCGATAACAATTTGCAAAGCAATGAAAATAACAATAAGTAATATCAAACTCAAATCCGCTAAAACAATGGAGTTGAAAATCAAAGTTCCGTAAATCGAAAATTTAATCATGGTACCAATATGAATTAATGCTTTATCGAACCCACTGTTATCCAATATCATAACTTCGTGAATCATAGTAAGTTCGAGGTGAGTTTTAGGATCATCAATTGGCAAGCGGCTGTTTTCAATCATCATAATTTGTAAAAGCATATAAAAACTGATGATTGAAATAATTATAAGATACTTATTTTCAGCTATTTCAAAAGTTGCAAATATCTCCGAAAAGGATGTAAACCCAGTAATGGCAGCAAAAGTTGCAATAATTAAAAAGAAAGCAGGCTCCACCAACATCGAATAAAGAGCTTCGCGATTTGCACCCATGCCTTCAAAACCACTTCCGGTATCCATTGCAGCAATGATGCTAAAAAACTTACCAATGGCGAGTAAATATGCAAACATTACAAAGTCGTTATCAAAACTAATTAATGCGGCATGTTTTCCTAGTGGCAACAAAGTAGTTGCAATTATAATGGAAGCCAAAGTAATGCTGGGCGCTATTTTAAAAATAATACTGGTAGTTGTACTAAAAACATTTCCTTTGTGAAACAACACATAAATATCCTTAATAGGCTGAAGAATTCCTGGACCTTTTCGACCACTAAAAATACTTTTTGTCCGGATAATTATACCAGGATAAAAAGCAGCAGTAATCAAAATCAATATTATGCTTATCATAACTTAAATCACATTAAAAAAAGTAAGTACAAAAATTAGTATCATAAAAACAAATGCATAAATTATATAATGCTGAATTTCACCAGTTTGCATAACTGCAATCTTTTTTAGAAGTGTCAGGATTTTTTCAATTGGTAAATCAATGGCTTTCTTTTTAATTACATCGACTTGTTTGGTAACAAAATGGCGTTTTACCGGAAATATCTCCGAACTTTGAATAGAAATCATTTCCTTTTTAGAATTCAAAATTGGAGATGCTATGGATGAGAAGTTATCGGCAAAAGATGTTGCTGTATATTGATGTTTTGAAGTTCCGGCAGTGTATGCACAACCCCAAGTTGGACCACTGTTTTCTAAATTAATACGTTTTAAATGGAAAGATCGATACAGTAAAAGCAGTGAAACTAATACTACAAATAAACCTCCTATAATACTAATATTCATTAGATTACTAAAATTAGAAACAGTAAATTCGTAAGGTAATACTTGTCCTGTAAATTGAGAAACAATTGCAAAAATTGGTTTTACAAAAACAATTGGGAAAACACCTATCAGCAACATTACAAGAGCAATAATCGATAAAAAAATCAGGGTTGGCTTGTCCACTTCTTTAGCATTTTGGGTTGCCTCGCTCCTACTATTTCCTAAAAAAACTACGCTAAAAGCTTTAGTAAAGCAAAATATTGCTAAACCCCCAATTAATGCTAAACTGATTATTCCTCCAATCATTAAGGCCGAAATTTTAAAATTGAGCAAATTGAGCAAGTTGAACAATCCGGAATAGATTAAATATTCGGAAACAAAGCCATTAAAAGGAGGCAAACCACAAATAGCTAGCGAGCCAATCAAAAAAAGTATTGCTGTTGTTGGCATTTTTTTAATAAGTCCCCCCAAACGCTCAATATTTCGAGTATGCGTTTCCATGTAAACCGTACCTGCATTAAAAAACAACAAGGATTTGAATAAAGAATGATTTAGGACATGAAGCAAACCCCCTCCAAATCCCAATATTTCAACAACAGGCATATTTAAAGCTTTTCCAATCAATCCAATACCAAGACCCATTCCAATGATTCCAATATTTTCGATGCTATGATAGGCTAATAATCGTTTTAAATCGTGCTGAACAATGGCAAACATCACACCCAGCAAACCCGATATAGCCGAAATAATTAAAACGAAAGTTCCTATTTCTAATAAATGATCATGCAACGCAAACATAACCCGAGCAATTCCAAAAATTCCCATTTTAATCATTACTCCCGACATTACTCCCGAAATGTGCGATGGAGCAGCAGGGTGAGCTTGAGGTAACCACGAATGAAGTGGCATAAACCCAGCTTTTATTCCAAATCCAATAAAGAAAAATGAAAATAAAAGCACATTATCATGATGTTGAAAATAGAGACTTAACTGATCTAAATTTGCATTTCCTGTAGCATTTCCCAAAATAATAAATGCAAACATCAAAAACAAAAAGCCAACGTGCATTTGGATTAAGTAATTTATCCCCGATTTCATTGTATCCCTGTCTTCGGCATCGAAAATTACCAACAAAAATGAACTCAACGACATTAATTCCCAAACAATCAAAAACGAAAATCCATCACTAATGGTACAAACCAAAAACATGGCTAGATATAGCCAAATGTAAGAAAAATAATGAATAGAAAACTGAAGTACTGATTTTTTTAAGTGATACTTAGCCAAATAACTTCGGGCATACAAAAAACCAACTAGAACCGTAAAATTGACAACCAAAACAAAAAATGCAGATAGGGAATCAATTTTTATTTCGGGATAATTTTGAAATGATAATAAATCGATATTTACTATCAAGGTTTGCATATTAAACAAAACACTTAGCGACAAAAACGAGCTTATGCCAATTAATGCAGATAACAATGCCAAACTCAGTGCGTACTTATAGTTTTGAGGAATTATAAAAACCAGAAATGATAGTAAAGCTAAAATCAATAAAACAGAACCTGTCATGTTTATTATAATTAATTATTCCCAAGTCTGAAAGATTTATCAGACTTGGTTTTTAAACTCTTTTAGAGTTGTTAGTTTTGAATATACGCTTCTTTTTTATATAAAGCTATTTGTTCCACATCAAAATTATGAATATACGATTCGGCTTCATTAAATTTTGATTGTGCAATATTTAAAAATATTTTCACGGAGTTTTCAAAAATTGGATTACGCATTGAATCCTGAATAAGCAAATGAGTCATTATAATATATCCAGCCATTTCGACTAAACGGCGAGCATGGAAATCTAAAATTTCACCATCGTTTAAACTGGTAACAGATTTTACTGCAATTTCGTAACGTTCGGTTAAATCACTTAAAACACGCTTTACGCTTTCGAGTTCGGGTTTTACTTCGTAGCTTTCAAATTCGTGGATACGATTCAAATACGAGCCATTAATAACCGAACGAATAGCTGCAACTACTTGCAATTGGCTTGTTCCTTCGTAAATGGTAGTAATTCGAGCATCTCTATAAATTCGCTCAACTGGAAAATCTTTCATAAAACCAGTTCCGCCATGAACTTGGATAGCGTCGTAAGCAATTTGATTTGAATATTCGCTCGAAAAAAGTTTAAGCATTGGAGTAAACGAATCGGCTAAACGTTGGTAAAATTTAAGTTCAGTTCTTTCTTCTGGAGTTAATGTACGATGGGTAGAAACGTGATTTAGAGTTTTGTACATATCCACGTAACGAGAAGTTTCGTATAACAAAGAGCGAATTGCTTCAATTTTAACCCTCATATTGGTAAGCATTTCGTATATCGCTGGGAATTTTATGATAGCTTTTCCAAATTGCTCGCGTTCGTTGGCATATTTAACGGCTTCGCGATAAGCTGCATCGGCAATACCAAGCGATTGAGCACCAACACCCAAACGAGCCGAATTCATCAGCGACATCACATATTTAATTAAACCAAGTTTGCGATTGCCAACAAGTTTGGCAGGAGCATTTTTAAAAACTAATTCGCAAGTTGGTGAACCTTTTATACCCATTTTATTTTCGATACGACGAATTGTAAAGCCTCCATCCTTTCGGTCGTAAACAAACAGCGACAAACCGCGACCGTCTTGTGTACCCTCTTCGGAACGAGCTAAAACGAGCGAAATATGTGCGTCACCATTTGTAATAAATCGTTTTACACCATTTAATAACCATTTTCCCGATTTTTCGTCAAAAGATGCTTTCAATTGAACAGCTTGTAAATCCGAGCCTGCATCGGGTTCGGTTAAATCCATAGCCATTGTTTCGCCTTGATTTACACGAGGAAGAAATTCTTGTAGAATTTCTTCATTTGCAAATTCGTGGAGAGTTTCGGCACAATCTTGCAAACCCCAAATATTTGAAAAACCAGCATCGGCACGCGAAACTATTTCGGCAGCCATTACATAAGGTACCATTGGTAAATTTAATCCATCAAATTTGCGTGGCAACGACATTCCAAATAAGCCAGCTTTTTTCAACGCATCAATATTTTCCTGTGTGCCTTTTGCATAAATCACATGATTATCGACCAAAGTTGGACCATCGCGATCCACCGATTCGGCATTTACAGCTAATACATTTCCACAAATGTCGCCCATAATTCCCAGCACTTTGTCGTATGTATCCATTGCATCTTCGTAATCGAGTGGAGCTTGCTCCCATTTTTGAGATTCTTTAAAATCGTTCTCTTTTAATCGAACAATTTTTTCCATCAAAGGATGCGTTAAATGAAAATGTAAAGCGTCGTTATCTGTATAATAGTTTGCCATTGTTATTAATTTTAAATTGTTATTTCGAATGTTTTTTGTAAAACTCTATCATCTTCGGAATTACTTGATTTATTTCGCCAACAACTGTATAATCAGCGATTGCATTTACAGGAGCCTTAGGGTCGGTATTGATAGAAATAATTTTAGCCGATTGATCCATTCCAGCTCTATGTTGTACCGCACCAGAAATTCCGCAAGCAATGTAAAGTTTAGGACGAACCGTAACTCCAGTTTGTCCAACCTGACGTTCGTGTTCCACAAAACCTGCATCCACAGCAGCACGAGTAGCAGCAACTTCGCCACCAATTACCGAAGCGAGTTCGTACAATAATTTAAAATTTTCGCGTGAGCCAACTCCATATCCTCCCGAAACAATAATTTGAGCACCTTTTAAATTTATTTTCTGAGCTTCAATATGACGTTCCGTTATTTTAACTCTAAACAATTCATCGTGCAATATCGCATCTACATCGATAAGTTTAACCAAAGCTTTCACTGGTTTTGAAGCATGTTCGAGTTTCATAACGCCTTCACGAACGGTTGCCATTTGAGGACGAGTGTCGGGATTTATTATGGTTGCAATAATATTTCCTCCAAAAGCCGGACGAATTTGATATAACAAATTTTTATAGATTGTTCCCGTTTTACTTTCGGTATGATCTCCAATTTCTAAGCTTGTACAATCGGCAGTTAGGCCACATTTTAGGGCCGAAGCAATTCGTGGTGCCAAATCGCGACCAACCGAAGTAGCTCCAAAAAGAGCAATCTCTGGTTTTTCCTTTTTAAACACTTCGCAAACTATTGCTGCATGAGGTAAAGTTAAATAAGGAAAAAGAGTGCTTTTGTCGGCTTTATGAATTACATCTACTCCAAAAGGATAAAGTTCCTCTTCTATTCGATGCAAATTGTTGCCAATAGCAATGGCTTCGAGTTTTACATTAAGCTCATCTGCCAACTTCCGTCCTTTTGAAAGTAATTCCAAACTAACATCTGCGACTTTACCATCTTCCATTATTTCGCAATAAACAAATATATTATTCACGTTCGTTCTGATTTTTGTTTTACAATAAATTATCCTATCACATGACTCGACAACAAATTAACCATAAGCAACTCAATATCTTTATTGCTATCGTTTAAAACCATTGAATCTTTTTGTTGAAGCACCACATTGTCGATTTTTTTAACTTTAGTTGGCGAGCCTGATAAACCCAAACAAGCAGTATCCGCTTCAATTGTTTCCACATTCCATTCGTCAATTACAAGATACGGGCGTTGATTGTATAGTTCGGTATAATCTCTAACTTCCTCCTGCAACTCGGTAATAGTACGGGCATGTTTAAAAGTCATCATCCGTTTGGCATGACGAGCACGACATGCGGGAGCAGAACCATGCACGGTTATAAGCGTTGGAAAAACGGTTTCAACCGACTCAACCCCACGTTCTAAACGTCGTTTAATTGCGATTGACTTTTGATTTACTTGCAATACTTCTTCGGCATAGGTAATTTGTGACCAATTAAGTTTTTCGGCAACTTGCGGGCCTACTTGTGCAGTATCGCCATCAATAGCCTGACGTCCAGCAAAAACGATGTCTGGGTTTATTTTTTTAACAGCCATTGAAATAGCATACGAAGTAGCCAAAGTATCCGAACCAGCAAACTTTCGATCGGTAATTAAAAAGCCTTTATCTGCTCCTCTGTATATCGACTCACGAATTATTTCGGCAGCACGAGATGGCCCCATGGTTAATATAATCACCTCAGAATCTGGCAGTTTATCCTTAACCGACAAAGCCATTTCGAGTGCATTTAAATCTTCGGGATTAAAAATAGCCGGCAACGCACCTCTGTTTACTGTTCCATCTGCCTTCATGGCATCTTTACCAACATTACGTGTGTCGGGAACTTGCTTGGCTAAAACAACAATTTTTAAGCTCATAGAAAATTAATTATTGAAAGTTTGTTTTTTTTGAACGACAAAGGTAAGAATTATTTTATAATTATGCCTTTCTGTTGTTTTAGCAAATTATAATTGGATTTGAATTTTGCTTGTTTAAAACCGCAACTTCTTTTCTGCCTGTTTTGTTAAAGGTAGATAAATTTGCAAAAATGGTTATTATTGAACAGACTACAAATTATAAGTAAGTGCCAAAAAGGAGCCAATTCCAATAAACAACCAAAGCAAAATCCCCATTGCAAAGCTTTTAAAACCTGCACTCTTGGCTTCTGCAATAGAAATATTTGAACCAACCAAAAACAAGGCTATAACCATCCCCTTTTTACCCAACCAATTAAGATTTGTAAAAAGAACTTGTCCGCTGGGAATCAAATATGCAATTATAATACTTATCACAAACAAGCCAATAAACCATGGAATTTTGATTTTTCCATTGGATTTATCTTTTTGAAGCAATGCAATAGCGATAAACAAAGGAATAATCCACAACGCACGAATTAACTTCACAGTGGTTGCAACTTCCAGGGCTTTTGGTCCGTACATTGCTCCTGCTCCAACTACCGAACTAGGGTCGTGAATGGCAATAGCAGCCCATGTACCAAAAGTTTCCTGACTTAAATTAAAATAATGTCCGATAGTAGGAAAAATAATAAGAGCTATTGCATTTAAAACAAAAACCACAACCAACGAAAATGATATTTAAGAACTCTTTGGATTTATTACAGAAGCCACTGCGGCAATAGCACTACCTCGCAAATAGCCGTTCCGGCTGATATAAGAGTGCCCGTTTTAGAATCGACCTTTAGCAGTTTTGCTAATAACAAACCAACGCTCATCACTAAAACCACAGATATTGCAGTGTCTATAAAACCAGTTTTGGATGCGATCAATACTTGCATAAGATTCATTCCAAATCCCATTAAAACTATTGAAGCCTGCAACGAAAGCGATGTGTACTTTGAAGCTTTACTATGCTTTAAGCCGCATTGTTATATTTTTGTGCTGGTGTTTCATAGTTTATAGATTGATGTTTTCGTTCTCCTTGATGCTTTTATTAAGCAAACTAAATTTCAGGCTATTCTTTAACGCAAAAAAGCCCCGTTTCCAGAGCTCCTTTTTATTCACGCTGTATTTTCTTTTACTTTACTTTGCTTGCCAACTCATTGCCAGCTT
>JBBQWB010000029.1:0-31256 GCA_038210985.1 Bacteroidales bacterium | reverse complement strand
GCTGTTTTCAAGTGTTAAATGCAACTTGTTGCTTTTGCAAATTTATTGATAAATATTCATTTGGCGTCAAATAATTTAATTTTTTTCTTGGTCTGTTGTTTAACTTGTGTTGTACATATTTAACTTGTTGATTTGTAACGTTTTCAAACGAACTTCCTTTTGGAAAATATTGGCGAATAAGACCATTTGTGTTTTCGTTAGCACCACGTTCCCATGAGTGGTATGGTATTGCAAAGTAAAAATCGATGTTTAGATCCCCTGAAATTGTCTCTCTTTCTGCCGTTTGCATTCCATTGATTTAAGCCACTTCTTTCAAATACAAATTTTTCGCCATTTTGCATTCCATAAAGAGGTGAAATAACATAATTTACACCTTTAATAAGTTTGTCTGTAGCAGTTTTTAGATTCTTATTTTCCTCGAACAATTCAAGTAATAAAGAATATGGGTCTTCAATTATGTCAATTGGTAAACGATAGGCATTTTGTGGAATTTCAATTATTCAAAAAGTGTACTTTTTGAATAATTGAAAGTATATAAATTTTTCCCATCATTAAAATTTATGCCTGCTCTATTTTCTCTAACTAAATGAATATTAGCTATATCAATGATATTATAATCAGTTTCATAAAGCACTAATTCTTTCTCTTTTCTTGCAACAAGTATGATAAAGTGAGTTTTCTATATTATAAACAAGATTTGCTAAATTTATTCTCTCATTTCTGAATTCTCCAAGTTTCAGAGCCAATTTTTTACCTTTAAAATCTTTTAAAGTTCTCGATAAAGAATTAAATTCCGCAACTTTTTCGGTACTTGAATTTCCGTTACAAACAAAAGTTTTTAAACCAATACCAACCGAATTATAATTAGCGTCAAAAGCGGTATCTGAACGAGAAAGGTTTCCTGCATCAAAACTTCTACAAAAAATATTTTAAGCAACACGATAATTAATGAAAGGGACTGCACTTTCACTGAACAAACCCGAAAGCTTTGAAACTGCTGAAAATCTTTTAGGAGCTTTTTCCAGCTTTCCGTTCCAATCGTTTTTGTTTTTAAAGAAAAAACAAAAAAGGATTTCCTCTGCAATCTGGGCTAGGACTATCCGAGTTCAATGAAGTCATAAATAAAATCATTAATTTGTTCATTTTCAGAATCAAATTTTAAAGCTATTCTTGAAATTAATTTTTCAATCCAAATATCAATTTCTTTAAACGTAAATATTTTTTTTAAAAATTGTAAACGCTCATTTTCAGAATTAAATTCATCAAAAAAAATAAGTATATCATCTTTAAAATTTTTTGAATAATTTACTTCATTTTCATTAAAAGAATTCTCTAAATATGATATTTTTTCTTCAAATGTTAGCATATTTCGGATGATAAATGATATTCTTTAGTTTCTTTAGATTTAATTATTCTTTCAACAAATTTTAAATTATTGATTGGATTTTCAATTGTTAAAAAAGTTGGCAAATCATTCATGTTTAAAACTAAAGTAACGATATAATCGTTTTTGTAATCGGAAGCCATTAAAAACTCTTTTTCAGTTAATCTAAATCTTCTTTTTTTTCTCTAATTCCTTTTACTTCTGCTAAATACGAAGTTTCATTAACGTTAATTTGAAAATCATATCCATCACCAAATAATCTTGCATCTTCTAAAATCCCATTGTTAAAAGTAGAAATTTCATTAAAATTATTCATAAAATATAATTCGGCTTCTAATCCTGTTTCTTGAAGTTTTTTAAATCTTGATTTCACAATTGGGTTAACTTCAACAAAAATCTCTTTTACTTTGTAGTTTTCTTTTAAATATAATTTTACAATATCTGAATATCCTTTTACATTTTCATTACCAAATAAACTGTCAATTAAATATTTTCTATGGATATAAGCATCGCCTTTTTGCCACATTTTTTACGACACTTCCAGTTTGAACTATTCCAATTTCTACAAAATAGTTGAAAAAATTAGTTTTTGTAGTAAAACCAAATTCCTCTATAAATGCATTATCAAATTTAGATAATCCATAACCTATTAAATTTAAAATTTCATAGTTTTCGTGTTTATTTCTTTTTTGTTCCATAGTTAATTAATCGAGAATGCTTGGCACGGAAACCCAGCACATAAAATGTCAAATTCTTGTGGAATAAAATTCTTCACTCGCTCTTTCGTAATATCACCAAATGGTACTTCGCCAAAATTTTCTCTGTATGTTTTTTTTGCACTCGTTTCCCATTCACTTGTAAAAACACACTTTCTCCCAACATTTTGCATCGCTAACCTAAAACCACCAATACCAGCAAATAAATCAATAAATTTAAAAGTATAATCTTTTGGTGTCGGAAACGGTACATTTTCAACTTCAAAAAGAAGTTGTTGCAAAGCCATATCAGAAGCAATTGAAACTTTTTCTTCCGTTTTTTTATATTCAATGAAATTTTCAAAAACTTTCAACGCATCATCTTTGTAATGTGCAGAAATTCCATTGTGATAGTTGTGTAAATAATGTGTAATTAGAGCCTTGTCATTAGGTTCTATAACTTTAACTTGATAATTTTTATCATCAAACTCATCAATACTTACTTTTTGGCTTTCTGAAATCACAATATATAACTTTCTTTATTGCAAAAATACAATATATTACTTTTAAGTGATAAAATATTACTTTTTAGTGAACATGCAATTGTCAATATTTCAATAAAATGCTAGCTGTGGGATGCAAAAACTATAGCTCTTTTCGTTGTGGAATGTATTTGTTAGATAAGCTTGTCTTTTTTTTTGTTCTCTTTTTTTAGCCTTGCCAGTAACTTCTGTCTTCCTACTTCCACCTTCCCTTCTTTTTCCCTTTTCCCTAAAATGTATAAACATACTGAATAATATTTGCACCCATTTTTAGGGCTTTCATTCGTATTTCATCCGAGTCGTTATGCACCGCTTTATCTTCCCAGCCATCACCTAAATCCGATTCGTACGTATAATAAATAACTAAACGTCCTTTGTAAATAATGCCAAATCCTTGAGCTACTTTATTGTCGTGTTCGTGGATTTTTGGCAGTCCGTTTGGAAATTTATACTTTTGATTATAAATTGGATGACTTACCGGTAATTCAAGCAATTCAATTTCGGGAAATAATTTTTTAATTTGTGGACGAATATATTTATCCAGTCCATAATTATCGTCGATATGCAAAAAGCCTCCCGAAATAAGATAATTTCGCAAGTTTGTAGCTTCCTGGTCGGAAAAAAGTACATTGCCGTGTCCAGTCATATGAAGAAATGGATAGTTAAATATGTCAGGACTTCCAACCTCAACGGTTGCAGGATTTGGATTTATGTTTGTTTGTAGGTTTTGATTACAAAATTTAATCAAATTAGGCAAGGATGTTGGATTTGCATACCAATCGCCACCACCACGGTATTTAAGTAGGGCAATTTGATAAGACGTTTGACCAAATGCAATGAAATTCCAAATGAGTATGATGAGAAGAAAATATTTTTTCATGAATTAAATTATTAGTGCCCTATCTATCAGCCTTGTATGTTATTGTCATTAATTGGTTTCAGTGTTGCAGTTATTATTATTTCTTTAAGCTTATGCAAATTTAAAAAAAAATCCTCTTTTTGCTTTTGTCTTGCCGTTTCTTTGACAAAGTTTATCAGCCTATTGCTATAATGTTAGCCTTGGTTCCCTTATTGGCGGATGTTGGCAAATACATTGGCTATTTTATTAAATTATCCGTTATCTCATAACCTCCAGCTTTTTTAAACCCTTTGTATTTAATAGCTTTTATATCCTTTAGTATCTTCAAATGTCTTTCAATTGTTTTATATGGTTTATTGATTTTTTCGGCAATTTCTAAAGCATTCAAACTCCCATGTTTTATTAATAGCTTTATAATTTCAAGTATCGAATCTTTTAAAGCATCTGTTATGTTTCCATTTACACCCTCACTTATTCCCTCATTGTAATAAACATCAAGAAGTTTATCTATTATCTAATGATTTTAATTTTTCAATTGCAGGCATTAAACACAATCAATTAATTTCAAATTATCGTTGTTATCATCTATCCTTTTAATTAATGACAGAAACTTGCGCATAAAAGTACTAAATTTGAAAGGTGTTATCATTCTTGAAATGGTTAATAAAACCAAAAAACTAGTGAGTAATCGTTTTGTTTACCTTTTTGCACAGCAGAATTCTAATCTTATTCATAATCGAAATTTTACTTAAAAGACTCAAAGATTCATCCATCTCTGTTTCGGTTTTTAACTTCTCTTCCATATCGTGAATTAGGATCTCTACGTTTCTGAGTTTTAAATTTAAAATACTCGACAATACATATTCGTTTAATAATGGAGAGTTTTCTATATTAATATCGGCTGTATAAATATTAAATTTTGTTTCCCACTCGGGACTAATGGTATAAGGAAAACTCAGTAAATCAATGGATAACTGTCGAATTTCTTCGTCGGAGTGGGACGTAAAATGCTTAATAATATCTTTATTTACGTCAAAGTAGGTGTTTTTATATTCTTCAAACATCTTTATATATAGCGGATTCATAAATTCCACTTCATCTTCTGTTAAATCTTTTAAAACAAATTCGGCAACAACAAATTCTGTTCGATTTTTTTTGCCTTCTTCATCCACCGTTTCGTGCGTGAAATGCTTCGTGCCATGATTTAGTAAAAGATGGATAATTGCCATTTCCTGATACTGAGGATTGTAATAATCCACGGTAATTTGAGGAGGAGCATCGGGCATGCCAACCATTATATCATCGTCAAGTGGCTGATGAGATTCTTGCTCTTCCGAACTTCGTTGAACAGTTTTTTTAAATCGTTTTGCAACTATTTTATTTAGCTGAGCAATCAAACTATTTTCGGGCAATTCAAACAAACTACTACATTCCTGAATGTAAACCGAACGAGATATTACATTAGGTATCAATGAAATATCTTCAATAATTTCGGATATTACTTTCGATTTTAAAATAGGGTCGTGTTTTGCTTCGGATAATAAAAGTTGAGTTTTAAAAAGAATAAAATTCTGTGCTTTTTCGGCAAAATATGCTTTTACTTCGGATGTTCTGTTTTTTTTCACAAACGAATCCGGATCTTCTGGCTCGGGAAGTAAAACAATTTTCACGTTCATATCTTCGGATAGCACCATGTTTATGCCTCGCAACGAAGCTTTTATTCCGGCAGGGTCGCCATCGTAAATAATGGTAATATTGGAAGTGTATTTTTTAATCAGTCGAATTTGATCGGTGGTAAGCGAGGTTCCCGACGACGAAACTACATTTTCGACACCAGCTTGGTGCATCGAAATAACATCGGTGTAACCTTCTACCAACAAGCAATTGTCCTCTTTAACAATCGCATTTTTTGCAAAATGGATTCCGTATAAAACCTTACTTTTATTATAAATATCGGTTTCGGGACTGTTTATATATTTTGCTTTTGTCTTGTCGGAAGTTAAAATCCGTCCTCCAAATCCTAAAATTCTACCCGATAAGTTATGGATTGGAAAAATCACCCGTTCGCGAAAGCGATCGTAATATCTTCCTTCTTTTTCGAGGGTTAAACCCGATTTTAACAATTGTTCTTTGGTATAACCACTACTTAGAGCTTCTTTAGTAAAGGCTTCCCAATTTGCCAAACAATAGCCAAGCTGAAATTTTTTGATGGTTTCCATCGTAAATTCACGCTCTTTAAAATAGGTTAATGCAATTTGTTTCCCTTCATCTTTATTTAAAAGATTTTCGGTAAATGATTTTTGAGCAAATTGATGAATGGCAAATATGGTCTCTCTTTCAGATAGTTCAGCTTTCATCTCACTCGACATCTGAACCTCTTCAATTTCGACATTGTATTTTTCGGCAAGATATTTTAGAGCTTCCACATACGAGTAATGCTCATGTTCCATAATAAAATTAACCGAATCGCCACCTTTTCCACAACCAAAACATTTAAAAATCCCTTTGGATGGCGAAACATGAAACGAAGGAGTTTTTTCGTTATGAAACGGGCACAAACCCACATAATTCGTCCCTCTTTTTTTCAGAGAAACAAAATCCGAGACTACTTCATCTATTCGTGAAGTATCCAAAATTCGTTGTATGGTTTCAGGTTTTATCAATTCATTATCTTTGCAGAGTTCAAAAGTAAAAAAAATCAACGACATTTTGTCTTTAATAAATATAGAAATGGAAAATAAAATAAAATCGATGGCTGTTTTTTGCAGTTCAGCCATTCCAAAAAATCCAATTTACGAACAAAGTATTCGACAATTTGGCAGGCATGCAGCAACCCAAAACATCACCTTGGTTTATGGTGGAGCTTCCGTTGGCTTAATGGGAGCAATGGCAGATGCAGCAATTGAAAAACACGGAAAAGTTATTGGGGTAATTCCTTCGTTTTTTTCAAAAAAAGAGATAGCACATGCAAATTTAACCGAACTTGTTTTTGTGTCTTCAATGCCCGAACGAAAACAAGTTATTGCCGATAATTCGGATGCTTTTGTGGTTTTTCCGGGTGGTTTTGGAACCTTAGATGAAATGTTTGAGATGCTTACTTTTTCGCAACTCGATTTTCATCAAAAACCGCTAATACTTTTTAATATTAATGGATTTTTTGACGATTTAATTAAACAACTCGAAAAAATGAATGTCGAAGGTTTTATCCGCGACAGCCATTACAGCGGATTTGTTGTTGCAAACTCCATAGAGGATGTTTTTAGTAAAGCCGAAAATCATAAAGTAATGAACGAAACCGAATGGTTAAAATGGGCGAAAATAGAAAAATAAATTATCGGAAAATAAAAAAAATTGCCCTTTGGTCAATGCTTGGATTCATCGTTTTTTCTATTGGCATGATGCTTTATGCGGATTATCGAATAAATGCTTCGGTAAAAGGCAAAATTTATGATGACATTAATCAAATTCCCTATAATAAAGCAGGTTTACTTTTGGGCACTTCAAAACAATTAAAATCTGGACAAGAAAACTTGTATTTTTATTATCGGATAGATGCAGCGGTAGCGTTATTTCAAGCCAAAAAAATTGATTACATTGTGGTTAGTGGCGACAACAGCACCGTGCAATACAACGAACCACTTGACCTGAAAAAAGAATTGATGAAAAGAGGTATTCCCGAAGAACGAATATATTTAGATTATGCTGGGTTTAGAACCTTTGATTCGGTGATTCGGATGAAAGAAATATTTGGACAAACTTCATTTACCGTAATATCTCAAAAATTTCACAATCAAAGAGCCGTGTTTATTGCCAATGAAAAAGGGCTTAATGCGATTGCCCTTAATGCCGAAGATGTGAATAAATACAGTGGATTAAAAACAAATATTCGAGAAAAATTTGCACAAGTCAAAGCAATTATCGATCGGATGATTTAATTGCCACATCGCTATCTATTCAAGTAACTATTTTACCCGAAAAGAGGTTTATTTTTCATTATGGATTTGGTATTGGAGTTACGCAACGCAATAAATTTTATGCTCATATTCCTGCTTTTGCATATTGGGGTGCAAGTTTTTTAGGAGAAGTGAGCAGCGATGGAAGCTGGCTAGGAAGTCTGGGGATTTTATTAATGATTGTACCCGAAGCAGTGAGTGTAAATTTCAAATTGAACGACAAAGCAAAACTTTCGCCATTTCTAAAATTTAATTCGATGGAAATTTATAAACATGCCGATGGAAATTACCGACAAAAACCTAGTTTGGCAGGAGGTGTAAAATTTTCATATCGATTAGCAAATCATTATGGTGGTTTTGTGTATTCTGCCGTTAATTTGGTCGCTTCAAACGGCTGGGGGTTTTAGTCAGGAGCAGGAGTAAAACTATATTTTTAGATTTAATAATATTTAAAATCTTTCTAAAATAGCAAAATTTGAACATCGTAACATACTTTTGCTATATCTTTGCATCATTATTAACTAAAAGAATTAATATCATGGCTTACAAAATTCTTGCTGACGAGTGTACAGCTTGTGGAACTTGCATAGACGAATGTCCAGTTGAGGCTATTTCTGAAGGCGACGTTTATAAAATTGACCCAGACATTTGTACTGACTGCGGTGCTTGTGCAGATGTTTGTCCAGTTGAAGCAATTGTTCCTGAATAAGAACAAATGTTCTAAAATAAAAAAGCCTCAAATTATTTTGGGGCTTTTTTGTTGCTAAATTTCAAAAAAAATCGTGTAATGAAATTTTTTACCATTTAAAGAAAATAGCATATCAATTATTCTAAACTTTAACGACCTGTAAACCCACTTCAATAATTATTTGTATTTTTATCCAAAATTATATCACAATGAGCAAGGAACTAACAGAAAAAAAAATCAATCAGTAGAAACCCTTCATTAGAGCAAATAACGAAAACGACGCCTTAAACAATTAATAAATAAAAAGATAAACAATAAAACAAAAAATTTATAAATGAATGTTTCAGATTTAGACAAAATTCTTTCATTTGTGCCGATTACTGAGGCTGCAATTTTTTGCTTATTATTTGTTACCTTATTTTATGTTCATCGGCAACGACATTTCCTATTTATTGCACTTTATAAATTTTTCTTGATGGCTTTTTTTAGTATGACATTTATGTTTTACTATAAAATTCAAAGTGTTGTTGCAATCTCGTTTTACTTCACCATGCCCATTACTTTGGCATTATTGCCTCTGTTTTACCTATATGCAGATTGCTTAACTACACCATTTAAAAAATTTAGAACACGGGGATGGCTTCATTTTTTACCATCAATAACCATTGCAATTGCATTAGTTCCGTATCTTTTTGTTCCCAATTCCGAAAAAGTTTGGTATGTAAGTGGTGGCTATGGTTCCTCCGAAAACGATTGGATTTTTACATACATTACATGGATTTTCAGATTTGGCGTTTTTATATTGATAAATGGACAATTGATGGTCTATTTATATCTTTTTAAACGACTTCTCAATCGACATAAAAATAGCATCGAACACGTATTTTCATATAAAGAGAACATCGATTTACGTTGGCTTTTAAACTTACTTTTAGGTTTTATTCTGTTTTTTATCACTCTTAATTTAACACATATTTTTGGCGTAAAAGATGATGTTTTTAACCGAATTGTGTTCAATATTGGATTTGTTGGCATTAATTTATACATAGGAATTAAGGGGGTAATTCAGCTCAATGTCAATAGTTTGATAAAAAATGATGATCAAATTGCGGAAAGTTTACAAATTAACGACATATTACCCATTGAAATCACATCCTCAAAACCTTATGGTGATTCAGCTACGAAGTATTCAACTTCAAGATTAAGTGAAGATGCTAAAAATCAAATTCTTAATGATTTAGTTAGCTTTATGAAAGAAAAACCTTATCATAAATTCAATTTCAACATTGAAGATATTGCCAATCAACTTAAAACAAATACACGCTACCTTTCGCAAGTAATTAATGAAACTTATGAGATAAACTTTTTTAATTATGTAAATCAATTTCGTATTGAAGAAGCTAAAACCTTACTCCAATCTAAGGAATCGGATAAATACACCATTGAAGGAATTGCAAAAATGGTAGGGTTTAACTCAAAATCATCGTTTAATGGAGCCTTTAAAAAAACGACAGGAATAACACCAAGCGATTTCAAAAAGTCATTTACAAGTAGCCAAAGATAATTGTTTAGTTTATTTGCAACGCGCTGATAAACAAAATTATAAAAACCAACCTTGTTTCAGTTTCTGAACTCGTACAAGGTCTTTTATAATATATAATAGCTTCAGAACTAATTTTGTGATTATAATTTTAAAAAAACTATAAAAACAAAAATACAAAAATGAAAAAATTAAAACACTTTTGGTTCTTGGTGCTCACGTTTACAATGATGTGTGTTTCGGGACAAAGCTATGTAGAAATTGGCACAGGAACAGTTAGTTCGCCTTACCCAACTTATGGAAATTGGAATTATGCCTGGTGTAGTATGTTGCAACCACAATCGAGTATTGGAACTGCAAAAAGCATTACAAAAATTGCATTTAATTACACTGATGCTACTCCAAAAACATTTACAAATCAAAAAATTTATCTAAAACACACCTCAATAACAGTTTTTGGAGATGCTAGTTACGAAAATCCAACAACAAATGAATATACACTAGTTTATGATGGACCAATTACATTTACAAATGGCTGGACTGAAATTACACTTTCCACTCCATTTGCATATAATGGAAGCGATAATTTAATTATACATTACGAAAACAGATATGGATCACAACCTTACGGTAGTTTTGCCGCAACAACATCTTCGGTTGGCAACAACAAATCTAGTGGAAGTGATGTTTCATTTCCAACCACCTCTGGATATTTGAATCCATATCCAAATGCAATTCCAAATATTCGTTTTTATTATGCATCCACAGGACCAGTAACGCCTGCAAATCCAATTCCTGCTATTAATTCCGAAAAAATTGATTTAAATATTCACCCTTCTTTCGTTTTAGGAGCAAACACTACATTATATGATTTGTATTTTTCAACTGATTCAGCAGCAGTGGCTAGTTTAAATAATAGTGCTTTAGTTTCTGCAAATCAACCCGTTTCAACAGCTGGAACATACGCATATACCCCTGCAACAATTTTAAATCCATCCACAACCTATTTTTGGAAAGTAGTTGCTAAAAATGCAACCTTATCAGAAGCTTCAATAGTTTGGAAATTCAACACTCAAAATGTAATTTCTACATTCCCTTACACCCAAGGATTTGAAGGTCAAGACGTAATAAAAGATGGTTATTATGGAATGTACACTGATTGGACGTATCCAACCACTGGCAATACCATGATTTGGGGAAAATCGAGTGCTACCTATGCTCATTCGGGAAGTTTTTCACTTGTTGCTTCTCCATCTTCATTGGTTAATTCTTTGAGTTCCATTATTATGTCGCCACGAATTATCCTTCCTGCAAATCATCGTATTACGTTCTGGTGGATAAATGGTCAACTTGCTAAAACTGCATCTAAAGACACCACCTATTTTGAAGTTACAACAAACGGAGGACAAACTTGGACTACCCTTGAAACATTATCTCCTTCCACAGCACAAACTGCTTATGTAAATGTAACAAAAGATTTATCGACTTACGCTGGAAACAATACCTATATTCGCTGGCGATATGTAAAATCAGCTTCGGGTTCATCAAACACTTATATTGATGATGTAGTTATTGAGTCAATTCCTAATGGGTCAATTATTGAATTGAGCACCAACAGTTATGCATTTAATCCAATTTTTAAAAATGCTCAAACAAAAAAACGAGTGGTGATTCGCAACAATGGAACTTCAAACTTATTAATATCAAGCATTACAGGATTGGCTCCATTTTCAAGTTCATACACAGGCACTATTCTTCCAGGAGAAACCGATACCGCTACAATTATCTTTAGTGGAGCCTCTGTTGGTAGTTTTACACAAACGCTAACGTTTAATAATAATGGAACTGGTTTAAATACCATTCAATTTACGGGAGAGGTTAAAACTTTAATTCCTTCATTTTACGAAACTTTTGATGCCACTGCAGTTAATACGTTGCCTGCCAATTGGGGAAAATTGCGTAGTACTGATCCATATCAAACAACGAATGATGTATTTGTAAAATTATCGGCAGTTGACGCACACTCTGCTCCAAATGTTGTAAAGATGTATAATAACTCCGATACCATTTCTCCTTTAATTCTGCTGACTCCCGGAACCACAAACTTTGGTTCAAATACTTTGAAATTTTGGGCTAGTAAAACATGGGGAAACACGAATACGGTCAACTTAATTGTTGGATTAATGGATGATCCTTATGATGGAACTTCATTTGAGCCAATTCAAACCATTACTCTTGCCGATTCAATGGAAAATTTTACCGTTAACTTCAGCCCTTCAAATACCAAACCTTACATCGCTTTCAGACATGCCGAAAACAAACAAATGCAAAGCATCTGGATTGACGATATTGAGTGGCAAGGTGTTATAAATCAACCTCCATCATTTGCAGCCGTAGTGTTTCCTGCAAACGACACCATAAACATTGAACAACAAGTAATATTGAAATGGACCTCAACTGGTGGAAATCCAACGGGATATAAACTTTACTTGGGAACAAACAATCCACCAACCAACATATTGAATGGCATCGATTTGGGCAATGTATTGGAATACACCATTGCATCTGAATTAATCTTTTCGACAAATTATTATTGGAAAGTAATTCCATACAATGCATATGGAGATGCTACAAGTTGCCCAATTTGGAAATTTAAAGTAATGGACGATCCAACAATCACTGTTTATCCATGGAACGAAGGTTTTGAAAATGTAATTTCAGGAGCTGGATTTAACTATCCATTAGGATGGAAAATATTGAATAACAATGATACATGGGCAAGTTGGGATGTCATTGCAAATTCAGAATCAAGTCCACAAAATGCACACAGTGGAAACAAAGCAATGCACTCAGCTTTCACATACTTAAATGCACAAAACGATTGGCTAGTTACGCCTCCAATGTTATTGCAAGGTGGCACCACCTATCAATTTTCATTCTGGCTAAAGTCGCCCTATTATATTGACAGCCAAACGCAAGATACTACCTTTGAAAAACTCGAAGTAATGTTTGGCAATGCTCCAATAGCCGATAGTTTATCGCAACAAATCTATAAAAACGAACATCTAAGAGCAGATAATTACTTCCAAGTGAGCCACATTGTTACACCATCTTCTACTGGCAAATATTACTTTGGTTTTCATACATACAGCGACCCGCTACAATGGATTACAATTGTAGATGATGTAAATATGAGTATTCCAAATAGTATTAATGAGAATACTCCATCGAATTCAATTTCGATATATCCAAATCCAAGTCATGGTAAGTTTACAATTAGTAGTTTAATTCCTATTGAAAACAATTCAATTGTAATCATTTCAAATATGATTGGACAAAATGTTTACAATATTCCTCTTACTTCAACCAGACAAAATATTGATGTAAAAACTTTAACCAATGGGATGTACTTTGTAACGGTTAAAAATGGAAACGCTACATCCACAATAAAAATCATCGTATATTAATTCCAAGTTTATCCCTCATGTTTAAAAAGCGACCCCAATCGGGTCGTTTTTTCTGTTTAACCATAAATCTTTCGACAATAATTGTATTTTTATAATGCCATTTTGTTGACTAATCAAAGATTTTTCTTTGTGTTCTTTTGCTGTAAAACCTTTCGTTTACCTCAGCGATTTGTCATTCCGACACGTAGTGAGGAATCTATAAAAGCAGATGCCACGCTTCACTACGTTTCTCCGGCTACTGGCGGATGCATGACAACTATAAATATACTGTGAAACACTGTGCCCTTCGCTTTAGCGAAATGATCGCCGCGGCTAACTGTGTAACAATTTCCCTGCATTTCTTTGCAGTAATAAAACTATATTCTAAAATTACTTTGCCGTTTATTTTCGGATATTTTTACCTAAAATATAAATTCCAAAAAACAATAATGAACAAACCGAAACCCAAAACATAAAAATCACTTTTATTGGTCGATATTCCATCCAAATTTTATGATTTCCTGCTGGTATTTGAATTCCAGTCATGTTAAAGTTTGCCTTTAATAATTCCAACTCAAAACCAGTTTCATCCTTAGCAGTCCAATTAGGATAATTATTTTGAGCGATAACTAAAATTTGCTCCTTATTTGTACTTGTTTCAAATTCCATCTTGCCCGGTTTAAAACTTAGTATTCGAATACTAGAAGAAGAATCATCCGGAATATTTGTAATTAATTCATCCAAATCTAAATAAGCTGTATCCACTCCATAAATTACAGAGTTCTCTGAAATTGGCAAAAAAACCTTCGGGAAAAACACAAATTTAGGAATATACAATTCCATGCCATTCCTTTCTAAAGATTGCAGCAAAGCCGTATGAGTTTTTAACGCAAAAGGATTGTAACTATCTTCCGGAATATTTTTTGAATAGGTTGAAAGGTTTTGCCAAAGTGGACCATAATGATTTTCCTTTTCCTCGTTATAAATGGTAATTTTTTGTGGAATTGTATAAACATGACTGAAAGCGTCAAGCTTACCCTCCACTTCGCCAGTTTCATAAACTTTAGTAACAATTGAATACGGAGTATTTAACCAAGTTGCCGACAGCATATCAAAAGCAAAAATCAAGAAAATTAAAACTACTTTGTGTTTGATTTTTTTACAAAACACAAGCACTCCAAGAGCAATCAAAACAAATATTTGGATAATACTTTGAAAAACCAAATGTTGTGAAAACGTACTTTCGTTTGAAAACCGAAACGAATCGTGTAAAAAAAACTGTTTTAATCCTATATAATTATTCCATCTTGAAATAAAAATAAGCGATAAAAAACTCGCTATAAATAGAATTAAAATAATCCAAAAGGCTTTTTTGGGCTTTAATTTCTGGGCTAAAAACGCTTTAAACGACCAAGCAGACAGCATCAGCAAACTTAAAATAGCAAACAAACGAAATAAGGAAGGAAAGCGGAACAAATTCATTAAAGGAATGTAATTAAATGACCATTCTCGAAATGGCAAAGCACCGCCAACAGCCAAAGCAAGCATCAAAAATGAAAACATCAGCAATACTATTATCCATTTTGGAGGCTTCAAAAACAAGCCATACAGAACAAAAAACAGCGGTATAATTCCAAAGTATGCATTTGCCATTGACGAATCGGTTTTAAAAAATTCGTACGATTTAACGCTTGTGTATGGCAAAATGAAAGAGATAAAAGACGGCACAGAAAATGGATTTTCAATTGCTTTTTGAAGACTTAATCCATCGCCACGGGTTATAAATGGCAGAGCTTCGAATATCGAAATTATAGAAACCGCACTGAATAAACAAAAAGCCACAATCATCCATACATTTATACCGATAAACCGATGTGTTTTTTTAAACTCTTTTTTTCTTAGAAGTTCGATTAATTTGAACAAACCTATACATCCTAATAAATAGAAAACCACGATACTAAACGCCATATATCCACCTGTAAAAAGCAAAAACAGAAAAAACGAGACACAAAGAGCATCTGCTATTTTTTGACTTTTTAAAGATTTAAAATAAAACAAAAATATAAATGGCAACCAAGCTCCCGAAACTATCCATGAAAGATGTTGAGCGTTGCCTACAAAAAAACCACACGAAAGATATGCTAATGCCACAAAAAAAGCAACTTTTTGTTCATTAAATATGAATTTTGAAAGATAAAATGCACCAACCGACCCAATAAAAACATGAAAAACATACTCGGCAGATAGGTGATAAAATCCATAATAACCAAATATTGAAAAATCCAAGCAACTGGATACCAAACGCCCGACTGTGGATCGGAATGAATTGGCAGTCCCATGGATTGGTATGGATTCCATAAAGGCAAACTGAAATTATGCAAGCATTCGGAAAGAAAATAGCGATTGGGTAAAAAATAATCAATCATATCCCACTTTAGTGGATGTCGGAAAACCCAAAAATAGGTAATTAGCGATAATCCAAAAAGCATTGCAATAAAAACAATGTTTTGGTTTTTAAGTAATTTATTTATTCGCATTCCGAGTTTTCATAAAATTCTTTTGCGAAGATAGATAATCATTAAGTTTTAGCAAAATAAAAATAGGATTAATACTCGAATTCAGAACAAATTTCAAATTACAGAAAATAATTTTCGTAATATTTTACAAAATAATGCTATTAATAAAAATCATGTATCTTTGTATTAAATTAAAATTCATCAAATATGGCAGGTATTAATAAAGTTATTCTACTAGGAAATTTGGGAAAAGACCCCGAAACATTTACATTTGAAGGTGGTGCAAAAAAAGTAAATTTCACTTTGGCAACTACCGAATATTACAAAGACAATAAGGGCGAACGCCAAAAACAAACCGAATGGCATAATATTGTTTGCTGGAGAGGTTTAGCCGAAATTGCCGAACAATATCTTCGTAAAGGAATGCAAATATATGTAGAAGGGAAAATTAGATCGCGCTCGTGGGAAGACAATGGAACAAAAAAATACATTACCGAAATAGTTGCAGAAAACTTTCAAATGTTGGGCACAAAAGCGGAAAATGAAAATTCGCACTCAAGTTCGAATCAAACCAGCGAGCGAACACCAGTTGTAAACACACCTCCAGCAAACGACCCTCTTCCTAAGGACACATCAGTTCCTGAATCTCAAGAAGAAGACGATTTGCCGTTCTAAAAAAACACTTATAAGTAATTTTAACATAATCTCATCTTGATTTTCACTTCATCTTGAGACTTAAATTCTAATAATTATATACTTTTGATGCATGAAAAAATCCCGTTTCATCTATCTTGGATTAATCGCTTTTTTAGTTGCATCATGCGCTCAGATACTAACACCTACAGGTGGAACAAAGGACGTTTTACCTCCCAAGCTGATTAAAATTTCTCCAGAAAACAAATCTGTCAATGTCTCAAAAACAGTATTTGGATTTACTTTCGACGAATTTTTTACCATTCAAAACCCTAATGATAAAGTATTAGTATCTCCCCCGCTGTCGTCAACTCCTGAATTTAGAATTAAAGGAAAAACACTTATTGTTTCCATTACCGACACCTTAAAACCAAATACTACCTATTCATTTGTTTTTTCGGACTGCCTAAAAGATATAACCGAGGGTAATACTTTTCAAAACTTTACCTACGCTTTTTCAACTGGTAATTTTATAGATAGCAATATTATTAAAGGCAAAGTAATTAATGCTGAAAATCTTAATCCCGAAAAAAATATTTTTGTGCTTTTATATAAAGACTCCAACGACTCCCTGCCTTTAACCACAAAACCATATTATATCACAAAAACGAATGAAAATGGATTGTTCACTTTTGGCAATATTAGCCAAGGAGAATATTCGATTTACGCATTAAACGATAAAAACAACAATCTAATCCGAGACCAACATAAAGAGCCTTTTGCTTATCACAATTCATTAGTTAAAAGCTATTTACAAAAAGATGCAAGTGAACAAAAAGAAATTACCTTGCGATTATTTACGCAGTTAGATACCACTCAAAATGTGGTTCGAACATTTGCGGCTTCTAAAGGTATTCAAATTGTTGTTTTTAAAAACCCTTTACAAAGTCCTGTTTTTGAGTTATTAAACGATAATTCTTCGGAAAAACGTTTTATTTATGAGCTAAATCAAACCAACGACAGTTTAAAAATTTACGATACTCAAAACACTATCGATACAATATCTATATGGATAAAAGATGGAGTTTTTTCGGATACTGTTTTGTTTACTTCGCAACAAGAAACTCAAAAAAGATTTAACAAAAAGGGACTTAACGATAAAAAACATTTATTTCCCCATATAAATTATGCGGATGATTTATATAAAACCGCTTTTTTTGAATTTGATTATCCAATAAAGGAGTTAAAACAAAATAGTATTGCAATAATTAAAAACGGGAAAGATACGATTTTTGCAATTTTAGAAATAAATGATTCACTGAAAAGAAGAGTAAATATTAAATTTATTAAAGAAGAAAAAACCAAATATGCTTTTGAAATCCTAGATTCTGTATTTGTGGGTTATAATTTAGTCGTAAACGACACAATTAAGCAGACTTTTACCGTTAAATCCGAATCGGATTATGGAAGTTTTTTTCCAAAAATCAAATATGGAAAAGATATCCCAGTAATTGTTCAACTTTCGGACGAGAAGGGTGTTATAATACAAGAGATAAGATTAGAATCATTGGCTGAAGTTGAATTTAAACACTTAAAGCCAGCTACTTATCGACTATTTTTTCTGTTCGACAATAATAATAACGGGCATTGGGATACAGGAGATTACTCTAAAAAACAACAAGCCGAAACTAAACTAGAATTCAATAAAAGAATAGCAATTAAGCCAAATTGGGATATTGAGGAGGAAATAGATTTAGATAAAATGTTTGATGAATTAATGAACTAACGAAATGACACAAGAAGACAAATCATTTAAATCGGCTCTGAAAGTAAATAAAGGAATTGAGCAACCATCATCCATAAATCCATATTCGAATAAACGCACTGCCAAAAAAAGACAACTTACTAAAAAGGAATATATAAACGGAATATTGACAGGCGATACCGTAATAATGAGTATGGCAATTACATTTGCCGAAAGCTCGTTACCCGAACATTATTCATTATCTCAAGAAATTATCAATGCTTGTTTGCCATATTCGGGTAATTCTATCAGAATCGGCATTACTGGCGTTCCAGGCGTTGGCAAAAGTACTTTTATCGAATCGTTTGGAAAACTTTTAACGTCCAAAGGACATAAGGTAGCGGTTTTAGCAATTGACCCAAGCAGCGAAAAATCGCGGGGCAGTATTTTGGGTGACAAAACCCGAATGGAAGAACTTTCGGTGGATACAAATGCTTTTATCCGACCATCTCCATCGGCTGGTTCGTTGGGAGGTGTAACTCGAAAAACCAGAGAAACAATCATAATATGCGAAGCTGCCGGTTTTGATCGAATAATTATTGAAACTGTTGGCGTTGGACAATCCGAAACCGCCGTTCACTCGATGGTTGACTTTTTTTTACTGTTAATGCTTGCTGGTGCCGGTGACGAACTTCAGGGAATAAAACGTGGAATAATGGAAATGGCCGATTTGTTGGTTATAAACAAAGCCGATGGCGACAATATTGACAAATCAACCTTGGCAAAAAGCCAGTATAGTTCGGCATTACGGATGTTTCCACCAAGTATATCTAAATGGACACCCTCCGCAGAAACCTGCTCATCAATAAACAATGTTGGCATCGAAAACATATTCAATATTATAAATCAATACATTTCCCTTACTAAATCAAATAATTATTTTAATTTTAATCGAAATGAACAAGCTACATTTATTTTTATCGATTTTATTAACCGCAATTTGAATCAGCAATTTTATCAAGCAAAAATTATTAAACCCTTAATTGAAAAAATCAAAATAGATATTTTAAATGGGAAAATAAGTCCTTATATTGCAGGACAAAGGCTTTTACAAAAGTACTTTGACGATATACATAAAGGAAATATCTCATTTAACTTTTATGATTAACTTAATTTATTACACCAATGGACGAATTTAAATATCCCGAAATAATACCCGAAGAAGCACTTAAACTAGTTGGAAATGAAACTTTTTTTATCGATTTACGAGAGGATTTTGAGTTTCAAGACAAGCAAATGAATGTTAAAAATAATTTCAATTTTCCATTTTCGAGTTTCGAAAAAAATATTTCTAAAATACCAAAAGATAAAAAAATAATTTTAATTTGTGCTACCGGAGTTCAAAGTTCGAGGGCAGCCGAAATACTTAAAAAACATCGTTACAAATCTGTTTTAATATTAACTGGAGGAATTATTCATTGGGCTATGGAGGGCTGTCCTATGCAATCAAACCCCGACTCATTGCCCGAAGATGTTTTTAATCCTCATGCTTGTAATTGCAATAAAACAAAAGAGGTTTAAGCAATATTGTTAGCTTAATAATTTTTTTTATCGAAAAAAATCTTTGTTAATCTTTAAAAAAACCTTATTTTTGACAAAGAATTATATTCAATCAATTTATCAATAATATAATAAATCATTATGAAACGACAATTTTTAACTTTAATAGCAATTGTTTTTATCACTAGTAGTTGTTTTTCACAACCAAATTGGGCATGGGTAAAAAGTGCTGGCACATCGGGCGATGATCAGGCAACTTCAGTTGTTAGAGACAGTCAAGGAAATGTATATCTAACTGGATATTTTACTGGTACCATTTCTTTTGGTTCAGGAAACAACTTAATTTCGTCGGGAGCAAGCGATATGTTTATTGCCAAATACACAAACAATGGTGGTTTGGTTTGGGCAAAAAAAGCTGGAGGCAATGGTGCCGATAAAGGATTAGATATTAAAATGGATAGCCAAGGATTCATTTATGTTTTAGGATGGCATGCTTCATCCGCATTTTTTGGAACCACCCAAATTGATAATGCCGATGGAGCAAAATCATTTATTTCAAAATACGACAACTCCGGTCAGTTAATATGGGTAAAAAAACTTGGCGGCTATGCACGTACTTTTACCATCGATGGAGCTAATAATTTATTTATTTCGGCTTCGTTTGGAGCAACCATAAAAGTTGAAACAACTCAAATAACTGCTAACGGATACGATGATATTTGGATGGGAAAATTTAATAGCATTGGCAGTCTTTGCTGGATTAGAGAGATGTACGGGTCAAACGGTTCCGAAACACCTATTGCAATGGCAACTTCGGCGGATAATAAAATACTTTTAACGGCACGTTTTGGCGGTTCTTGTAATTTTGATGGCGGTGGTTCGGTAATTGCCAATGCTGGAGGCACATCAAGCGAAGATGTGTTTTTAGTTAAATACGACACCAGTGGAACATTTCAATGGGTGCGACAATTTTCGGCGAATATTTCCGATCAAAGTTCAACCAAATCCTTAGCTGTTGATGGAAGCGGTAATATTTATATTGCTGGAATTTATACTGGCAATTTAAACATCGGATCAAGTCTTTTAATTAGCAACGGCAGCAGCGATGCATTTGTAGCAAAACTTACACCCGATGGAAGTACCTGCACATGGGCTAAAAAGTTTGGTGGAGCTACTGCCGAAGGAGCCATGGGAATTGGGGTGGACGGTTCTAACAATGTTTTTATTGCAGGCTTTTATTCCGATTCGTTAACCGTTGGAACAATATTATTGCCTAAACCTGGAACTTCGGGAGCTTTTATTGCAAAATATAACACATCTGGCGATTTTCAATGGGCAAAACCAGCTTTTAGCACAGGAAATGATGCCGCAACAGGAATTCATGTAATATCGGATGGTTCGGCTTTGGTTTGTGGTCGTTTTAGTAATACTGCAAATTTCCATGGAACACAAATTACCAGTGAAGGTGGTTTTGACATTTTTGTCGCTAAATCCGAAATTACGTTTACACCTCCTTTAAAAGCAAATTTTTCGGCAAATCTAACTACCGTTAATCAAGGTGGAAGTGTGATTTTTACCGATTTAACAAGTGGAAATCCAAATGTATGGACATGGACTTTTCAAGGAGTTACTCCAAGTGTGTTTGATGTTCAAAACCCAACTGTTACCTATCCTGTTCCTGGTAATTACAACGTTACACTTGCAGTTACAAATTCATACGGCGAAAGTAGCCAAATAACAAAACAAGCTTATATTACCGTAACACAATACATTAGTCCTTGCAATGCCATTCTTTTTGATGGCACCGACGATTATGTAGATTGTGGCAATCGTTCCACCCTTCGTTTTCAAAGCAATTTCACTGTCGAAGCTTGGATTAATCCTACCGAAGCAAGTGGTTTTCCTTTATCATTTATGAATTTAACTACCGATTATAAAAATGGATATGGTTTTGGTTTCATAAACGGTAAATTGCGTTTTTTAGTTCATCCATTGTCGATGAATGTTACAGATTGGGAAACATTGCCAGGTGTAAATATACCACTAAACCAATGGAGTCATGTGGCAGGAACGTACGATGGAAAAGTTATAAAAATATATTTAAACGGAGTTTTGGCTGATTCAAAAACAATTTCGACAACCGTACAAAGTATTTTATGGAACACCCTACCTACCGGATTATATATTGGAAGATATATGGCAACAACCCCAAGCGAAGCATCCTATTTTAAAGGCTCTGTGGACGATGTTCGATTATGGAGAACTACACGTTCGGGTACCGAAATTGCAACTAGCTACAATGCTAAATTAGCTGGAAATGAAACCAACTTGGCTTCTTATTGGGATTTTAACGAAGGCGAAGGAACTATTGCAGGTGACGCAACAGCAAATAACTACAATGGAACTTTAAAAAATGGTCCAGTTTGGATTGCGTCTTCCACCTCATGTTGGGGAGTTGGCATAGATGAAAATGAAAATTTTAGTTCTATTAAAATTTATCCAAATCCTTTTAACAATAATGTTATTATTGATGGAATTGAAGAAGAAACTTTAATTAGTCTTTTTGATATTTCGGGTAAACTTATTTATTCCAAAATCGAAAAATCATCCTCTGCTAATTTGAATACCGAAGATTTAATAAATGGTATTTATCTGATAAAATTAAACTCCAATTCAGGAACAAGAAGTTTTAAAATGGTAAAACAATAGTAATTATTTTGCAAAATAAAAAGCCGATGTGTTGCATCGGCTTTTTTATTTGACGTTTTTTTTGCAAACACTATTTCCTGACTTCAACAATGCGTTACCATGCTTGAAATGATAATTATACCAATTGTAATTATATAACAGTCCAAACTGTTATATAATTATACAATGCCATGCCCTCGACCGAGGTCGGGGTTGATGCTCGAAATGTAAACACAAGTTAATATTATTGGACTATTTAATAATTCATTTCGGTATTACCTATTTTCTGATACTTTTTTTCTTGTTTAATCAAAATTAATCAAGCAGGGAAATTAAAAAATCAAACTGCTTGATTTAGTTTGATTTAACCCCGATTTAGTGGTTGTAAATAAATTTGCTAATTACAATAAATTTATTTACAACCATTTAATCGTTTCAGCGATGATAAGTGCTGATTCTGGGCCAAAAAAAGCCAACGCCACGCCCGCTCCGCCGACGCGGATTTTCCTTGCCACCTCACGATTTTAGTATTATTTTAGAAATTTAAGTTTTAAAAGATATAATCTGTTTGATTATGCTATCGCAGTGCGAAAAAACAGTGTGAGAGTGAAAGTGTGAGTTTTGAGAAAACTTCTCAATCAAATTATTCATCTGGCGGATTATCTGTTTGATTTCGCTATCGCGGTTGCTTCGCTTTGGCGAAAATTTAAAATTTACAATTTGAATTGTACAATAACAAATTATATTTCTGTATCATACATCCTCCGAACTCAAACTCCACACTCACTCTGTTTTGGTATCCGCCCTGCGGTCGTCTATCAATAAATTTTTGAACAAAACTAAATTTAAAAAAGTTTCGTTAGATTCTGGTTTTTTAAGTTGGGATGATGGTGAAATGGAAATATCTGCATGTTCAGTTTATGATGATTTTTGTAAAGTTCAAGTTGAAAAATCACTAAGTTGTTTTGACAAAAAGAAGGAACATAATTTTGATGATTTAGAAGTAGAAGCTCAAACCAAAGCAAATAAAGAAGCTGACAAATTAGTAAATGATTACATCAAAAAGTATAAATCGCAGCGAAAAAAAACTCAATCGCCAAAGTAATTTTTTAATTACTTTCAATAAATGCCGATATCCGTAAAGTTTTTTTTTAGTTTATTTCGGGATTTGCAGCCCAATACTTTCTACTTTTTTACTTTCTTCTCTCTTCATTCTTAACTCCATTCACTCGGTTCTTACCTTTTAACTTTTCCCTTTCTTCGTTCTTCACTTCTTAACTCATTTTTATCCGTACCGTTTTTTTTTGCAGTTTATGCTTCGACTCCGCTCAGCATGCCATCTTGGAACTTGCAGGTTAGGAAACAATAGCAATTGTTTTACAAAATAAAAAAGCCGATGTGTTACATCGGCTTTTTTATTTGACGTTTTTTTGCAAACACTATTTATTAGCTTTCCATTTTGAAAGCAATGAAGTTGTTTTATCATCAGGCTCGTTAATGGTTGTTGAAAACTCTAAGGATTTTGAAGTATTATCCCAATAAATTGCTGGAAAATAATCAGGTCCTTTTGTGCCATTTGAGTTTTTGTATGTTTCGGTCATTAAATCCGAAATGTAATACATGTAAGGACATTTGTCGTTTGCTTGAAAAATCTTTACTTGATCTAAACCATCAAATTCATAAACAGCTTCGCCGCAAAGCTTACCATTTTCTTCAAATAATCGTTTGGAAGCTAACTTTGCATTTGGAAATGCCTTTGTTGCTTCATCTCCTTTCATGTAACTGTCAATCAACTCTTTGAAGTCTTTATCTAATTCTTCACTTTGAGTTAGTTCTTCCGAATCAAATTTAGACATAATGTTAACGTATTTAATCGTTAATTTGCCCTTGTTTTTTCCTATAAAAGACACTTTATACTCCTTTGTTTCGCAGGTTAAGCAACTTGAAACAACAAATGCTAAAACCAATACAATAACGCTTAAAAATAATGATTTTGATTTCATAGATTAAATTTTAAAAATTTATTAATTATTTATTTTCCTAATTTTAAAACACAAAAGTAATTAAAATGTTTTCTCTATCCAAAATAAATGAAAATTCATTTATTTTTGTTCCGCTCTAAAGGTTCCATTTTGTTCATAAATAGCACATATGGCTGATTGTATCGAGGGGATAAAAGAATTTCATCGGGACTAGTTTTATCTGGCATAAAAACTCTGCCTGCTAAAACAATTCGACCATCCGAAAGCTGAATACCTGTATTAAACTCCGAACTTGTTGGTTGTGCAGTAGCAACTAAGCTTGGTAAATTATAGTCGGGCAAATCGAAAATTCCCATTTCGTCGGATGCTATTTTTTCAAAATTTGAATTAACAATAACAAAAGAACCTTTACTAATAATCAACATTTTGCTATACACCTGATAATGTGTTCCATACATTAGCATATTGCCATTATTAAGCAATAGTAATCCATTAATTTTTATATCCTCAAACGTTTGTTCGGCAATTTGTTCTCCTGAAGAATTAATTTTCACCACAATGGATCTGCAAGATCCTTTTGTCTTATCGCGATAGCTAGCCGATAAAAGGAAATTTCCATCTTTATCTTGTGCCAAGGTTTGACTTTCAAAATCGGTAGCATATTTTGGATAAAACTCCAAATTATTTCACCCAACGAATCGACACAGTAAACAAAAGGTGAAATATTAAATTCTTCATCTAAAATCTGATATCCCGCAATTATAATGTATTTAGATTTATCAACCAATATATGCGAAACAAGCTCGTTTTTATCTGAAAAAAATGTTCTAAAAGGAATAGGTAAATATTCTTCATTTTCGGCTTTTATAAGATCTATATTGAATAATTTGTTTCTTTATTACTCTTTGATTGAGCAATTATACAATGACTTGACGAAAAAGGAGCAACATCGCCCAAAATCATCGGCAAACTCGCTGCCATTACACTCATTGTATTTGTAGTTCCATTCTCGTTTAAAAGCATCGAAAATGGCTGCATATTATCATTTGTATTTCCATAAATCATTACTCTTTTTTCGGAAGCAATCAACAATCGCAACATTCCGCTAGTGGATGATTTATACGGATAATTATTTGAAATCATCACCCCTTTATTATCGATGCAAGCAAACCATGGATAAGGATTATTAAAGTCTTTGTCTTTTGCTTCGCCTAAAGCATAAATCCTTTTATCCTGTCCTTCTTTAATATCGACAATTTGAACATTTGGTCTTTCATCTATCCTATTTTTATAAATAAAAAGTTCAGTTTGCTATTGTCCAGAAAAAACAACCATTAATAGCACAACAATAAATATTGATTTTCGCATACCTTTTTAATTTTTTTAATTTGTATTAAAAATGTTTGGCAAAAACATATTAACAACAAAATAAGACTTAAATTGTAAATATAAAAGGTATTATTTAATAAATCTAATATTTTGCCCAATTTTCATAAAAAAAAAGGACTGCCCAGTATTTTTGAACAGTCCGTAGGTTTATAATTTAAGAGTTTTAGTTAACTATAATATAAATTGCTAATATTAATGCTATAACTCCTACATAAATCCCCCATAATACACTTTGCTTGATTGATTTCATGGCTTTGAATTTTAAAGTTATTTCTAGTTAGACAAAGCATTAACACATTCGGTTGCCTGTATATAAGAATTATTCTAAATAAAAATGTTAAAATTTCAAGAAGTTTTGAATAGTTCTATATCCCACTAAATTTCAGACATTTAAAACTATTTGTGAAAAAAATCATTCGGTTATTAAAAATCATTTCGTATTTTTGCGAAATATAAAAATGAATTATTTAATTTAAAATATTAAAATCATGAATATTAAAGTTTTAGGTACCGGATGCAGCAATTGCAAAACATTGGAAAAAACCGTTTACAAAGCATTAGAGGAAATGAATTTTTCGGCTCAGGTTGAAAAAATTGAAGACATACAAAAAATTATGTCGTTTGGTATTATGCGGACTCCAGGATTGGTAATTGACGACAAAGTATTGTTGAGCGGTAAAGTCCCATCGGTTAAAGAGATGATTGAACTTATTGAAAAAAACAAGTAAATTATGCCTATAAAACCAAAATTTTCAGAACAACACAATCAAGTTGCTTTAATTGCAAAGGCTTTAAGTCATCCAGCTAGAGTTTATATTATGGAAAAACTTAGTGGGTTGAATTCGTGCTGTACAAGTGGCGAAATGATTGGGGATATTCCAATTGCCCGATCAACCTTATCGCAACATCTAAAAGAGTTGAAATTTGCCGGACTTATTCAAGGTGAAATTGAACCTCCGATGATTAAATATTGCATAAATAAACAAAATTGGGAAGTTGCCAAGGATGTTTTAAAGCATTTTTTGAAATAATTAGCCTGCAAGAAAAGGACAACTTAATTTACACATAAATTGAACAAAACATTTGCATTTTTGGTTTTTGAATTACCATTATATTTTCAATCGAAAGAGAGATTTACGTAATTAATTTAGCACAATTGTTACCATGAAATCAAAAATAATTCAGTCAAATTATTTTAAAATCGGATTGCCAATTTTGATTTTACCAATTTGGTATTTTCTATATCATTATTTAGAACCATCTACAAACTGGTTGGTTTTTGAAGCTATGGGAATGACAAAAGGCAATCATTTAGCGGATGCAATTTGGTTTTTTATTTTTGAGTTTCCGAAAGTTTTAATGTTGCTTACTTTTATTATTTTTTTTGTTGGCATCATCCGAACATACTTTACTCCCGAACGAACAAGAAAAGCCTTAGAAGGTAAAAAAACATTTACAGGTAATGTTTTAGCCGCAATGTTGGGAATTGTAACTCCATTTTGTTCATGCTCCGCCATTCCATTATTTTTGGGATTTGTCGAAGCTGGTGTTCCTTTAGGAGTTACGTTTTCATTTTTAATTGCAGCTCCAATGATTAATGAAGTTGCAATCATATTATTGTATGGTCTTTTTGGATGGAAAGTAGCTCTAATTTATGTCCTAACTGGATTATTCATTGCCATTTTTGCAGGTTGGATAATTGGCTTACTAAAACTCGAGAAATGGGTTGAGCCTTGGGTTTACAAAACAAAAGTTGGGAAAAACACCCTTGGCGAAGAAAAACTCCAATTTAGCAGTAGGATAAAATTTGGGTATTACGCAATTAAAGATATTGTTGGAAAAGTTTGGCTGTTCGTGGCTTTGGGTATTGCCGTTGGGGCTGGAGCTCATGGATTTGTACCCCAAGATTTTATGGCAGCTTTAATGGGTAAAGATGTTTGGTATTCGGTTCCTTTATCCATTTTAATTGGAATTCCACTATATTCAAATGCTGCAGGTATTGTTCCAATAGTTTCTGTTTTAATCGAAAAAGGAGCTTCATTGGGCACTTCGTTGGCTTTTATGATGTCGGTAATTGGATTGTCATTACCCGAAATGGTAATCCTTCGTAAAGTTTTAAAACTTCCTTTAATTTTTACCTTTATTGGTGTTGTAGGTGTTGGTATTATGATTGTGGGATTTTTATTTAATTTTATGTTTTAACCTAAATTCCACAATGAAAATTTTGGAATAGTTTTATAAACAGTTCCAAGTGTTTTTTACAGCAAAGGGACGCAGAGATTTTCGCAAAGGAAATAAACGCAAAGCTTTTAGACTTGTCATGCATCCGCCACTAGTAGAAGAAAAGGAGTATATCTTGAGCATCTGCAAATTGTCATGCATCCGCCAGAGGTCGGAGTAACGCAGTGTAGCGTGGCATCTATTTGTTATTAGACTCAAACGTGTCGGAATGACAAATCGACGGTGTAAACGATAAATTTTTTTTTGCCCTTATTTTCATGGAGAGCTATTAATATTCGGCAACTTCGGAGTCGTTTTTGCTTAGTGTTTAAAAGAAAACGCCAACTTCTTTGTTGCTCTTGCAACGAATTTGACGTTTTTTTTATTAAACAAAGAGTTTTCTTTCAAAAACTACTCTTTTTCTTCGGCAATAGGCTCAACGGCTTCGGTTTGAATTTTACACATATGGCGTTTTACGCCATCTTTGTCGGTATAGGTTTGATTCACGATTTTTCCTTGCAATTGAAGTTTTGCACCTTTTGTAACCGAAGGGAGTGCTTTGCGAGCAGCTTCGCCCCACATTACAATATTATGCCATGTAGTATTTTTAACCCATTCGCCCGAAGATTTTTGATAACTTTCGCTGGTTGCTAACGAGAATTTTAAAAGTGCATTTCCTTTTTCAAATTCTACTAATTCGGCATTCATACCTGCATACCCTAATAATTCTACTTTGTTTACTGTTGCGTTCATAATGTTTAATTTTAAGTGAACAATTATTTTTTAAATTTTAAATTTCGTTTGTGAAACATTGACGATGCAAAGTAACAATCGCATTACAAACTAATTCGGTTAATAATCAATTACTTTCGATACTAGTTGCTTGTAGTCGCTTGCTGTCGAATAAAATAATTTGGGTTAATTATATTTGGAGTTTTCGCAACCAAAATAATTCACACCCACAAAAACAAATCCTTTTTTCACCATTAACAAATCTGTTGCTTTTCAATGTATTGATAATCGTAGAGTTCAGATTTGTGTACTACGGATTTTTTCAATAATTAAGTGGATGAATTTGTGTTTAATGACATCATCTAGTCTTTTACCGGTTTCGCACTTATTGGTTTGCCTCGGCGAATCAACAACTGGAAATGCCAATAATTACAGTCGGTCATGGAGATTCGCCGCGGCGAAGTCGAACCATGATTGCGTAAGATTTCCGCCTCCTTCGACTTCGCCGTGGCGAATCAGGATGACGGTAAAAGAAAAAAGACAAGCTCAGGATGACGGTAAAGTATTGGTATTATCTCAACTAACCAGAAACGGTATTATATCCAACAATATGTGATTTATGTAAAATATCGATTAAATAATGTAACACTTTTTTGATGTAATAGACTGAATTTTGTAATGTCTTAACTTATTTAATTTATTGTCAATTAAGAGATTAACATTTATGTTTTCCGAATTCAAAAAACTAGGTCCATTGTTTATAGTGGCAACTAAAAAGTGGTTTAAACGCGATCCTTTTCGCGAAGGAGCAATTATTGCCTATAATGCTATATTTGCCATCCCTGGTTTGTTGGTTGTTGCAATAACTATTGCTGGATATTTCTTTGGAGATTCTGTGGTGAGCGGACATTTGCATAAACAAATTGCCCAAGCGGTGGGAAATACTACCGCAGATCAGCTGGAGGGAATTCTCTCCATGTCCATTAAAAACAAAGATTCGTATTGGGCAACCATCATCGGAATAATCGTTATTGTTATTGGAGCTACCACTGTATTTGTGGAACTTCAAAAATCGCTAAATATTATTTGGGAAGTGAAGGCAACAACAAAAAAATCAGGCTTTTTGATATTTCTAAAAACACGACTTTTTTCTTTCGGCTTAATCTTATCCATTGCGTTTTTATTGCTGACTTCGTTGCTGTTGTCCGCTGTACTATCCGCTCTCAGTATATGGGTACAGCAATTTTGGTCGGAGTCGTTATTGTCGGTTTTTCAAGTCCTCAATTTTGTTTTTTCCTTAGGATTAATTACATTTCTATTTGCCCTAATGTTTAAAATTTTACCAGATGCAAAAATCAAATGGCATTCGGTATGGATTGGTGCTTTTGTAACCGCTTTATTGTTTGTAATCGGTAAAACTGCTTTAGGCTTGTACTTTGGGAAAGCCAACCCAGGCTCGGCATACGGAGCAGCAGGTTCAATCGTTCTGGTGTTACTATGGACTTCGTACTCTTCCATGATTGTATTTTTGGGAGCAGAATTTACCAAGGTTTATTCCGATTATTATTATGGCGAAATTGCACCTACGGAAAATGCAGTGAAGCAAAAAGATAGGATGCATTAGTGGATTAATGGCACGAACATAAAGAAATGAATATTGAAGATTTGTCATGGTGAGACCTTTGTTTGCTATATCTTGTCGAGCGGAGCCGAGACGAAAGAGAAGCCAAAAACATAACACAAGTTGCAGCTAATCTGAACAAATCTGTTGCTTTTCAATGTATTGATAATCTTAGAGTTCAGATTTGTGTACTACGGATTTTTCAATAATTAAGTGGATGAATTTGTGTTTAAAGATATCATATAGCCTTTTATCGGTTGATTTGGCTCTGAGTAAAGACATATTATGGATACTTTGAAATACATGATGCAAAGTAAACACTTAAATCGCTGATTGTCAAGACCCCCTTGAGGACTACAAATCAAATTCTAAAAACACACATGCTGATATTCAGCTAGTTATAAAAACACAAGCCAGTAAAAACCTATTTTTGAATAAAAAAGCTAATTATTTAACAATTATTTATCAGTTTTTGGGGTTTGAGCTGCAACTTGATTTAACTTTTCCTTTGTACCTTAGTCCTCTTGGCTTAATCGTAAATCCAAGAAAATCAAAACTCTTTGAATACTTCTTCTGTGAAATCCCTCGCAAATTTACTATCTTGGTTTTGTCGGGATGTAAAGTCAATTTGCAACTTTCTATCCTTTTCTTGATTTGTGCCAACATGTAAATCGCTTGCCTTTCAGATTTGCAGTGAATGATTATATCATCTGCATATCCCTCAAATGGCTTTTCGGGATGATGTATCGACATCCATTTGTCAAAAACAACATGTAAAAAGAGATTGGCTAATAGTGGACTTATCACTCCACCCTGTGGTGTTCCTTGTACTGTTGGTACTTGCTATCCATCTGATGTCAGAACTCCTGCTTTTAGCCATCTTTCTACATACATGGCAACCCATTTCTCCTTACAGCAGTGCATCAGTGCTTTCATTAACAAATCATGGTCTATGTTATCGAAGAAACCCTTGATGTCTAAGTCTATCACAAAATCATTTATGAATGAATTTGTACAGGCTTGTCTTACTGCTTCATGGCAGTTTCTTTTGGGTCGATAACCAT
>JBBQWB010000028.1:0-31914 GCA_038210985.1 Bacteroidales bacterium | reverse complement strand
AACTTCGGCTTTGGCAAGATTAACGGTAACTTTTTCAACTTCTGCCAAACTACTTAGTGTTTGTTCTACTCTGGCTTGACAACCCGAGCATGACATTCCGATTACGCTATAAATTTCCTTTTTTAAAGGTTTTTTTTCATGAGTAGGCATTTCTATGGTATAATGTAAACCTGCTTTTAGCAATGTTTCTTGTAACTTTTCCAGAGGAATGTGTTTAGTCATTTCAATAACAACTTCGGCTTTGGCAAGATTAACGGTAACTTTTTCAACTTCTGCCAAACTACTTAGTGTTTGTTCTACTCTGGCTTGACAACCCGAGCATGACATTCCGATTACGATATATGTGTGTTTCATAATAATTCTGTTTATAATTTTTGCAAGAAAGCATTGATTTTCTTGCAATGAATAGATATTATATAGTAACGTTTGGTAATATTTTTTGTTGAAAAAATTGGGAAAATTTATACTTAAAACCACTATTATCCGATAAATTTTAGATATTTTTTGCCTTTTAATTCTCCGCTAGTTAGCGGAAAAATATTGAAAATCTGATTCTAACTATCTAATTTTCAGCAAAAATATTTAGGGATGCGGCAATAAATTGCCGGAAATCTATGTTTTTTAAAATACAAAAAAATAAAGCCTATCTCCCTTTATTTCACCTATTAATTTGTTATTCGATATTTTACAAAGGATGTTAAGATTTTCCTGACTTCGACAATGCGTCACCCTAATTGAAATGACAATTACCTATTTTCTGATACTTTTTTTCTTGTTTAATCAAAATTAATCAAGTGGAAGATTTGAAAAATTGAACTTCTTGATTTAGTTTGATTTAACCCCGATTTAGTGGTTGTATAAATTTGTTTTGACAAATTTATTTACAACTTGCCTTGATGTTTGCAAATTTTATGACAAAATCCAATTTTACAGAAACAAAGATTACATCGAAAAAATCAAAGTGTACAATTAATTCTTTGGGACTTTCGGCGAATGTTTTATATTTTCCTTATTCCAGTAATTTTTTTATGGTCTGAATTTTTTCCTCTCTTTCGAAAGAAAAAGTTTTACTTTTTAAATTACTTAGTTCATAAAGTTGGATTGATTTTAAAAGATACTTCCTTGACTCTTCAGAATTATCGGTAAATCCTATTTGAGAAGTAAATTCTGCAAGTAGTTCAATATTTTCAACATTAAATCCTTCGACACTAATTAAATATTCGTTTGATTCTTTGCTTTCCAGCAAAAGAAATTTATCAAGATCGAAGTTTAACTCGTTTAACAACATCCCTTTTGCATCCTCCACTTCTTTTTCAATATTTATTGCTAATTTACCATTACCACCAAAAATTTTATATCGAATAGCATTTAATATCTTTCCAATTTTTTCAATTTCTCTCAATATATAGTCTTTTTGTTCCATCTCTTTTAGTATATTGGTTTTTTAAGGCTGTAAAAGGTGTATTGAAGCGACTTTGCCACCTCAATACACCTCTTAAAACATATTAATTAACCTTAATTTTTAATCACTTTCATTAAAGCTTTTTGACTACCAGGCTGTATGTCAATCAGATATATCCCATTAGCACCATGTATGTAAAGCTCTAATATGTTTTTATTTTCAAATTTAAGCTGATTGATTAATTTTCCATTCGTGTCATAAATTTTTACAAGTGTTTCAGGATAAATTCCACCTAAATCAAGACTTATATTTCCGTTTGTTGGATTAGGGTAAACAATTATTTGTGTTTCAAAAGTATCCTCCAAAATACCAACTGTAGTAACGGCATAACAACTAGATACGCCAACACATTGATTTTTTGAAACTTCCAACGCATAACTACCATTATCCGTAGCTGAAAAACTTTGACCAGTTTCACCTTGAATAGGTGCGTAATTATTATTACAATTTAGCCAGCGGTAGGTTAATCCGGGTACGTTTGCAACTGCACTAAGCGTAATTCCATTTTGAACCACACTTGTATCTGGCGTTTGATTAATTGTAAGATTTAATGTAACAATCGAATCGCACGCATGCACATTGGAAAGTGTGAAAGTTGCCGAAGTATTGCTCGCCGTGTAAATTATTCCATCTATCCAAGTATAACTGTCGCAAGAAATAATTACATCGGTTCCAGTATTGCCATGATAAATGGTTAAATTTAAAGTTATTACACTGTCGCAACCGTTAAAACTATTAAGTGTATGGGTTGCGGTGTTGTTGCTTGCCGAATATGTTATCCCATCTATCCATGTATAACTTTCGCAAGCGGAAATCACATCGGTAACATGCGTACTGTGTTTAATGCTTACATTAATTGTCAACACACTATCGCAGCCCCACTGATTTGGTATGGTATCGTTATAAATTCCACTGGTAGTAAAAGCATGATTGCCACTAGGTAAAGTATAGCTATCGCAAGTTGTTACAGAAAAAGAATTAGAGGTATTTCCAGTAATAAAAATGGATATTAATTTGGAACTACTAGCCAATGTGACGGTGTCGGTAATTGTTAATCCTACATTGTATATGCCCTGTGCATAATAAGTATGAGTTGGATTTACCAATGTGTCTGTAATTCCTTCCCCAAAATCCCACAAATAAGTATCCCCATCCACACTTTGGTTTATAAAATTTATTACTGTAGAGTCGCATTCATTGCTTCTTGTATAGGTAAAATCTGAAACTGGAAATGATATTTTTGTAATTGTATCGTTTGTAACCGAGCTCCACAAACCCAAATCGTCTTTAAATTGGAAACTAATGGTATGTATTCCTTTTGGAATTTGAGTAAAATCAAGATTGTCGATAAGGCTAATTTGCTTAACTGGAACTTGTAAAGATACATTTACCGCATTGGCGAAGTCAGCATCTACCCAATATCGATAATTGGTAATTAAATTATCAACAATCGTTTGAGCTGGCATTTTATAAAAAAACTGGCTTAATGTGCTGCTCCATTTATTTGCATTGTCTTTAAAACGAATATTAAAAACATGGATACCATTGGTCAATATCTGGGCATTAATCAACTCATTTAAAATCACTTGACTTTGAACTGGCGTATTAACCTTAACAACGTTTGCATAATCGTTATCAAACCAATATTCGTAAGAAACCAAATTACTGGCACTTGTTGCGGTTGGTGGCATTTTATAAAAAAACTGACTCATTGTGCTGCTCCATCGGTTCGCATTATCTTTAAAACGAATATTAAAAACATGGATACCATTAAGTAGAGCTTGAGCATCAATTAACTCATTAATAGCAACCTGATGCTGAATTGGCGTATTAACTATAACGGCACTTGCATAATTGTTATCGAACCAATATTCGTAAGAAACAAGATTTTGAGTACTTGCTACATACTGAGGCATTTTATAGAAAAATTGGCTTAATGTGCTGCTGTATTTTCCATCATTGTCGTACGAGCGAAAATTAAATATATTAATTCCATTGATTAAGCCCGTTGTTGGGATATTCTGCGAAACCAACAATTGCTGAGTTGGCAGAACAGAAGTACTTATTTTGTTCGCAAAATCATTGTTAAACCAATATTCATAGCCTGCAATTTTTGGGACACCTTTAGGGGCATCTTTCATTTGATGATCGTCAAGTATTATTTGAGCATTTAGCCCAGGGATAATACATAACATCAACACCAGAAGTTTATATGTATTTTTCATAATCTTGTTTTTTAATTGTCTTGTGCTTCCACTTGAATTTGAATATTCAAATCTCCATTATTATCGGTTGTTGGAGCTATGCTTTTGGTTTGAAAATGTGGATTTACTGGAACCGATCCTCCTTTATAAGGATGAAATCCACCATAAATTCCTACTTGTGTTGCATCGGTTCCAAGATAAGATGTTGGATTTACCAAATGATAATTGTGGGTGTAATTAAAAGTAGTTCCACTTTGATTTACAAAAAGAGGGCTGATAGCAACACTGTTATAGTTGCCAGTAAATGAATTTGAGCCTTCGGGAGGAACTATAGAAAATACATTATTTTGGAAAACATCTGATTCACAATTATGATGAATAGTGTTAACATTTTCTTTAAAAATAATATTATTACTAATAAACGAGTTATCTACGTTATCAAATATATAATCGTACGGATAACTTACAAAAAAAATATTATTTAAAATCGCCACATTAAAGCCATTATATATATTTGCATGAATAATACAATTGCCTATCAAGCAGGATTCTGCATTTGACAAAGAAATATTTCCTGTTATAACACATTCCGTTATTTCATTGCTTATGCAAGCAGTTACATAATTACCGCTATACGTTAATGCCACAAATTTACACCTTTTTATTTTTACAAAATCCACTTTATGGTTTGCCGTAAAAGTGATTGAACCGCTCAATTCAAAACCTTCTAAGTACAAATTATCTGCATTTTCCGAGATTGTCAAATCACCAATTAGCAGTGTGGGTAATGTTGCTGTAGTAGAATCGGGATAGTGCCCTGCACCAAAAACAATCAAGCCTTTATTAATAATGGCTGGACAAGGTAAGGTTCCGCCAGGCAAATAAATGGTATCTCCTGTTGAAGCAGCATTGTAGGCATCTGTAAATGGATTTGCACCACCAAAAATGGTGGTAACTCCATTGCTATGTAGCGCCACTTTTTTTTGAGCAAACAGTGTGAACGTGCTCAATACCATTGAAATAACAAGTAACTGTTTTAGTGTTTTCATATACTTTTTTTTATTGTTTAATTATCTTGTGCTTCTACTTTAATTTGAATATTCAAATCGCCATTATTATCGGTTGTTGGAGCTATATTTTTGGTTTGAAAATGTGGATTTACTGGAACCGATCCTCCTTTAAAAGGATATAATCCGCCATAAATTCCAACTTGCGTTCCATCGTTTCCAAGGTACAATGCAGGATTAACTAAATGGTAATCCTGCAAATAATCAAACCCGTTTACGCTTTGATTTATAAAAAAAGTGCTTAGGTCGATGTTGTTATAATTGTTTGTAAAAACATTGGATCCAAATGTTGGGACAAATTTGAATATATTATTTTGAAATGTATTTAATTCACAAGAGCTGTGAAAAAAATCACCATATATTCTAAAAATGATATTATTGCTAATAAGCGAGTTATCTACATTAATAAAAGTAACATGTTCTGCATAACCATAAGGATAAAAATCGTAAAATAAAATATTGTTAGAGATGCCCATATTGGAGCCGTTAGTAATTTTTCCAGCAATGATACAGTTGCTTATTACACTTGTTTTGCAATTTGATAAAACAATATTATCGGCAATAATGCACTCTGAAATTTCATTATTTTCACAAGCGGTTGTTCCGTTGCCATTATATACCAATGAAACAAACTTACAGCGTTTAATTTTTACATTATCTACTTTATGATTATTGGTAAATGAAATTGAGCCATCCAACAAAACACCTTCTAAATGTAAATTTTGAGCGTTTTGCGAAATAGTTATACTCCCATTAAGTATTGTTGGAGTAGTTACTGCGGTTGAGTCGGGAAAATGACCCGCTCCAATGATAACCAATCCCTTGTCGATAGTGACTGGTAACGGCAGATTTCCTCCAGGCAAATAAATAGTATCTCCGCTTGAAGCCGCATTGTATGCATCCGTAAAAGGATTTGAACCACCAAAGATGGTTGTAACTCCATTGCTGTGTAGTGCCACTTTTTGTTGGGCAAATAGGGTGAATACATTACATACCAAAGCAAAAATTAACAGTTGTTTAATTGTTTTCATTTTCGTAATTTATGAGGGTTTATTATTGTTTAATTATCTTGTGCTTCCACTTTTATTTGAATATTTAAATTGCCATTTTCGTCGGTTAATGGTGCTATATTGTTTAACTGAAAATGAGGATTACTTGGCACTGCTCCATCTTTATACGGAAAATTTCCACCATAAATACCAACCTCGGTTCCATCGGTTCCTAAATAAGTGGCTGAATTTTGTAAATGGTAGTTGTGCGTATAATTAAATAAATTCCCAATTTGATTGACAAAAATGGAGGTTTGATCAATATTGGTGTAATTACCAATTAGAGTTGGACTTGCTCCATATCCAGGAGTAACACAAGTTATCAGATTGTTTCTATACTCATTTCCAAATTGACCATCGGTTGTTATGCCATATGAACCGCACAATACAATAATGTTGTTTGATAATTTATTATTGTTCCCCCTAAAATTTTCATACAAACCATTGCCATATCTACTTATAAAAACATTATTGTTAATTATATTCCCATTGATGCCTTCAATTCCTGTTTGTATAATATTATTTGAAACCAATACCACTTGAGCATTGCTAAGATTTACAGAAGCAATAAGTATGTTCCCAATTAAAGCAATGTTTTGCGAAGGATTGGACAAGTCTCCAATAACTTCGACTACTCCATTAACTTTACAACGTTTAATTACAACATTATTTACCGACTCATTGTTGACAAAAGATATTTTTCCTGTAACCTCTAATCCTTCCAAGTAAAATCCATCTGCATTTTCTTTCAAAACAACATCGCCGTTGATAAACGTTTTTCCGGTAACCAAAGCAGAATCAATATAATGTCCGGCACCAAATATAGATAAGGATTTTTCGAAATTAGCAGGCGGCGTAAATGCCCCACCTGGCAAGTATATTGTATCTCCTGCACTTGCGGCAGTGTATGCACTTGCTAAACCCGTTGTTCCCCAAAAATACTGTACTCCCGATGCACTGTGTAACGCAACTCTTTGAGCGTTTAAACTAATTACACTCGAAATTATTGCTAAAAAGAATGTGATTTTTTTCATTATGCTTGTGTATTTTGCTTATATCATCTGCTTTATTTAAATAGTATCAATATCTAGCAATTAAGCCAACAGTTGAATTATTTTCAGTCTCTGTTTACAAAGTTAATGAAATATTTTCACATTAATTAGCTACGAAAAAAAATAAAGACAATATTTTTGTTAATATTTAATTCTATCGTCCAACACAAAACATCTTAAATCTGCCTAATTTATGATTACACAACAACCGTTTGTATTTGCTTATGTAGTGTCTGCAAGAAAACGCCAACTTCTTTCCGCCAAAGGTCGGACAAGCTGTTATACTTGCAACGAATTTGACGTTTTTATATTTTAACCCTCGATTCAAAAAATCAACAATAAATCGGGGTCAAACACTGAGTTTTCTTGCAAGGACTATATGTTTTATATTATAATTAAATAATCTATTTTGGTTGTTTTTATTCGGCAACACTTTTGTCAAATTTTTCATTAGGCAAGCCAACCAAAGCCCTTAAAAATCCTTGTAAAATGGCAATAGGCAAACAAAAAATTCCTGCTATCAACATTCCTAACTCGTAAAACAATGTGCTATCTTTGAATGGTTTCCCTTTAATTCGGGATTGAAATGCACTGTATGGAATTCCGTACATATTTCCTGCAATCATAACTTGGCATGCCGAAAGAATAATTTTTGCTTCTTTACTTTTATATTCTTTTACAATAGTATCATACGCATATTTTTTAGGAAACCCTGTTGAATCTGCAAAATGCTGTGCGAATAAAATGCCTTTTGCTTCTTCAGGTTTAATAAAATTATCATTCCCAATTAAAAAACTATTTATTTCGTCCGCACTCATCCCCAGACTCAAAGCCATTTTTGTATGCTGATACGAGCAAGCTGCACATCCATTTACTTCGGTTACCGACAATTGCAAACGTTCGATAAAATGCAAATCGACTAATTTACTTTTTTTATTGCCCATCAATTTTGACATTGCTCGTGGCAAAAAAACCAAAGAACAATACAGTTGAAAAAAGTTGAATTTACGTTTAAATTGTATTCTGGAACTTATGGATTCATGTATTTCAATTTTTGTTTTTTTGGTTGTCATAAAATCGATTTTTTATTTATAATTAATGTCTGCAAGAAAACGCCAACTTCTTTCCGCCAAAGGTCGGACAAGCTGTTATACTTGCAACGAATTTGACGTTTTCTTATCAAACACTGAGTTTTCTTGCAAGGACTAATTAGTTTCATGTACAAATTAAATTCTTCTAATCAAGCCACAAACAAAGTTAATTAACATTTAATACAAATACAAGTCTTTGTTTAATGTGAAAAGTTTAAAATTCGCATAACAACCATTAATCGTATCCCCCAAAATCAAGATAGTAGAGATACCGCAATTTAAATTATCCATTGTCAGTTAAAAAAAAATTTATCTAGTATTTACTCAATTAAAGTAATGAAATTTGAATTTTAAATCAAGCAGTTTTTTTTTCATTGCAAATCACTAGCACTTTTTCAGATTCTTCACTTTACTAAGTTTCATTACCAATGACAATGTAACAGATAAAAGAATGATTAGTTGATGTGTTGATTAAAAGAGAGACTCCTCACTACACTACACTTCGTTTCGTTACCAATGACAATACTGTGGCGTTTTAAGGAGGATTTAGGAGAGTAGAAAGTGCGGAATCTATCATTTTTCAAATCAAAAAAGAAAATCGAGTATCAAAAAAAGCTGTTTGAAAATATAAACGGAATTATTTCTTTTTTATATTTTTTCCAATAAGCTCATTTTTAAGTCAAACAAATGCTACTTCTTGATTATATTCTACTCCAAACCTTAGCAAAGCTTCCATATCACCAATAAAATTAACATCATTTTCTTTCTCTTTGATATTCAATAAAAATTCTTTTTTGCTTGGCGGCCTGTTGTCAGTTGCAAAGATTATATATTCTTTAAAGCAAGAAATTATCTGGTCATAGTTCAATTTTATATTTAATCGAGAATAGTTCAAATCAAATAAATCTCTGCCTTTGTTTCGTTGATAAAGAGCCCTGAGTTTTGTTCCCAATTATTCATTTACATTGTATGTTCTAATTTTTGCTTCTCCAGAAAACCACTCACTTTCAATCGAAAAAGGGAAATCCACCCAATTCAAAACATTAAAATGTTTTTTACAATTTATTTCTAATTTAAGACGCATTCTAATTCCCTCATATTATGAAGAATACCGATATAAAGCTTTCGCTCCATGTCCGCGAACTTGTGTCGTCCTTTTTTCTTCAAAAAATGCAACAACTTCTCCTTTTCGTTGCATTATTGGTTTAATAGTACCTGGTTTTATTTGCACCAAATCAATATCTTCTGAATATCTTGAGGCAGGACTGAGATAAATACTCAACCTCCATGGAGTTTTATAATATAAACCGTATCTTTTGCATCTACTCTTCTTTAAAATTTCTTTCCATAACTACTACTATGCAAAGAAATTTTGCATCAATTAGTCGCAAAATCTACTATTTTCTAAAAATAAAATTCCAAAGAGGATGAGTATAATTTGTGTAGAGCTGTTCCCCCTCTAAATGCAAGATTTTCTCGAAGAAACTCATCGGAGAAGATTTCAACTAAAACTCTGGAAATAATTAAATCTTGCTCAATCTGGGCAAACTCCTTCCAAGGTGCATATTGTTGCCACTTTGCAATATCTGGTCTTGGAATCATAAGTCATTTTCAAGTTTAATATTGACAGCAACCTTCCATCTATTATTTTCAGCTCCAGGTCTCTCATTTAACTTTGGACTTAGTAAAACGGGAAAGAAATTGGTTGTTTTTAAATTTAAAAATAATAATTCCTGAAATTCTTCATCAATTTCAAGTTCTTCCATCAAAAAACCAAATCTTTGTAATGTGCTTTTATGAGGATACCAACTTAAAAGTTCAATTAAATCCGACTCCTTTAATTCTTCTGATAATTCTTCAATAGTCGCAAGTATTCTATTAATTCCACCTATCTTAGTTTGATGATGAATTAAATCAACGATTGTTAAGACAGGATTTGAAACTTTTTAAATGCCAGCATCCGATTTATTTATTTGGATGTTTTTTTCAGGAAAGTTACTTGCAGTAAAAAAACGAATATCAATTGTGTTTTTTAAAATATCATTGAACTTTGGTTGCTCGGTTATAATGTAATCTCTTTGATTTTTTTGATGACTTGCTCCATGAAATTTTGCAGCAGAAAAAAGAGCTACATAATAATTTCTATCTAAATGCTTAAAAAGTTTTTCGCAATAATGCTGAATTGGCAATTTTTGAATAGAAGAATACCTTGGAGTTATTATAAGATAAAAACCTTTTCGAAGGTTAATTATCTCTTTTTTAGCAACAAGTCTAGAAAGTTCGCTTTTTATGGAAATTTCAGATTTATCAATATTCTTAATCAATTCACTTAGGGAAAATGAATATTCCTCGTGAGATAATAGCCGTTTTATGTAATTTGCAACTGTCAATCTTAGTATAATTTCGACAAAGACACTTCATTTCAGCAATATTCTCTAATAATTACTAATATTTTTCATTACTTACTCAGTTTATTTTAAAAATGGTATAGCTATAAAAGCTAAAAAAAAAATGATATTTCTCTAGTTTACTAATAATCATGTCATTCCAAATCCGTTCGGATTGCAAACTCTAACAAGTTCCATTATCAATTAAAAAAAAAAGCCCACAACAAAATTGTTGCGAGCTATTTTTTTTGATTGAATTTTAGTAATTAGTACCCAAAAATTTCTTTTGGAGTTAACTTTTGAACCTTACCATATTTTTCAAGTGCTTTAAAATCCATATCGGCTTCTTTGCCTAAAATAATATACGTTTTAGGTTTGTCTTTTAAATACGAATTATTAAAATTCACTACATCTTGAAGAGTTAAGGTAGGAACCTTTTGATAAATATTTTTACGAATATCGTAGGTTAAACCTTTGCGTTGTGCTTCCAAGTAATTCCAAATAATACCCATTTTTGTAATTCGAGTGGTACGAATACCAGTAATTATCGATTCTTTTGCAAGCTCGAACGAAACTTTACTTTCGGGAATCACATTAAATAAATCATTGTATGCATCAAAGGCGTCGATTACTTTATCGTTTTGTGTTGCTATAAATGCGTTGTTCATATAATATTCATTCGCCCGACGAGGAGTTTCAAAAGTGGAACGTGCAGTGTAAGCTAAGGAGCGTTTTTCGCGAAGTTCTTGAAAAACAATAGCATTCATGCTACCACCAAAGTATGAATTATAAAGTGAAATTATGGAGGTAAGTTCGGGCTGATATTTATTACAACGAGTTATTTGCTGTAAATACGATTGTTTGCTGTCGTAATGAGCAAATAAAACCCTATTTTCTTTCGTTTCAAGTTCTTCAAATTTAACTGCAGTAGCTGGATTTTGGAATTTTACAGTAGATTTATGCAATTTATCCAAAATTATTTTAACGGCTTGCGGAGCTTCGGGGCTATATGATAAAATTTGATGTTCGTACGAAAAAAGATTCTTTAAAATATTTATAAGTTCTTCAGCTTTAATCGACTTTAACTCTTGTTCACTTAAAATATATTTTCTAGGTGAATTTTCGCCAAATGCAGCAAAACTTACCAATGCTGAAAAATTACTACGTTGATTAGCTTTTGCATCATTTCTACTTTTCAAAATATCGTCGATAAGATTTTCAAGAGCTTTATCGTCTGCTTTTGGGTCAAATATTAAATCTTCCACAATTGCAATTGCTTTTTCCATATTTTCGCTTAAACCACTAATCGAAACCCAGGTTTCTTCTGTTCCAGCCGAAACACTAAAACTACATGCAATTTTATAAAGCTCCTGATTAATTTGTTCAGCAGTCATTTTTGAAGTTCCTAAATAAGGAAGATAATCAATGGCTAAATCGAGTTTTTTATCATTATAACTACCAATTTTGAAGTAATAATAAATATTGAATGTTTTATTTTCAACATTCTTAGTATAAAGCATTTCAACATTATTTTTCAACTTAATGCGAGTAATGTCTTTTGTATAATCGATAAAAACAGGCTCAATTTGTGAAATTTTATTTGCTTTTATATTTTTCAGAAATGCAGATTCGGAATCGCGATTAATAAAAATTGGAGTTATTGCTGGTTTGCTAACTTTTTCCACCTCGGCAGGTTTATCTTGTCTTTTATAAACTACCACGTAATTGTTTCCTAACGTACGGTTTGCAAAATCAACCAAATCTTTTTTAGTAATTTTCGATATTTCATTGATAACATTTACTTCTTTTTCCCAAGGAATATTATTCATAAATGCACTTGCCATTGCCATAGCTCTGCCTTGATTTGTCTCAAACTCTTTCAACCTATCTAATTTCATATTATTAATTGCAGCTTGGAGCATCCAATCGGGAAAATCGCCTTTTTTAAGTTTTTCGATTTGTTCTAAAAGCAAGTTTTTCACTTCATCCAATGTTTGTCCATTTTTAGGAGTTCCTATTAAAACAAGCGATGAATAGTCGTTTAAAGCATATGGAAATGCCGATGCATTTAAAGTAAGTTGTTTTTGATTTATATTCAAATCGATTAAACCAGCTTTATTATTCGACAACATCGTTGAAATTAAATTTATCATATTTGCATCGGACGACGAAGCTCCGCCAAAACGATACGCTATGCGAACATTTTCGGCATCTAAGCCAACCACTGTTTTTTCAATAATCGAAACAATTGGAGGTTCGGGTGCAAATTTCAATTCAGGAATTGTTTTTTTCACTAACTTTCCAAATGTTTCATCGATGATTTTTATCGCTTCATCTGGATTAAAATCACCCGAAATAGATACTGCCATATTGTTGGGCACGTAATATTTATCGAAAAATTCACGAATATTTTTCATCGAAGGATTTTTCAAATGTTCGGTTTCGCCCAAAGTTGTTTGAGTTCCGTATGGATGATGAGGATATAAGCCTTGAAACATAGCTTCAAATGCTTTTCGTCCATCGTTGGTTAGCGACATATTTTTTTCTTCATATACCGTTTCAAGCTCGGTGTGAAACAAACGCAAAACTGGATGCGAAAAACGATCGGCTTGAATTACAGCCCAATTACGAAATTGATTGGAAGGAATATTTTCGATATAAATAGTATAATCGTTGGATGTTCCAGCATTTGTTCCTTGCGAACCAATTGACTTCATTAGTTTATCGTATTCGTTTGGAATAGCTAATTTTGAAGCTTCGTATGACAAACTGTCAATTTGTTTGTAAATAGTTGCCCTTTTAATTGGGTCTGTTTCTTTGCGATAAATCTCAAATTTATCTTCAATCGCTTGAATCAAAACTTTTTCTTTATCCCAATCGCTTGTTCCAAAATATGGAGTTCCTTTAAACATCATATGTTCAAAATAATGAGCTAAACCAGTAGTTTCGGCTGGATCATTTTTACTTCCTACTTTAACTGCAACGTATGCCTGAATGCGAGGAGCATCCTTGTAAACAGTCATATACACTTGCAAACCATTGTCTAAAGTGTAAATTCGAGCATTCAAAGGATCGTTTGGAACAGTTTTGTAAGTGTACTGCTTTTGTGCGGATAAGTTTAGCATTGATAGAAAGAAAATTCCAACAATGACAAACTTGCTAATAATACTTCTTTTCATAAACATTTATTTTAATTTATAAGATTTAGAAATCAATCAACAAATATAGTTGTTTCTAATCAACGAAAATACATTCGCTTTTGATTACTCCCTAAAATTATACTATCTCTCCTATTTTATAGACTTAATTGCCTTAATGGCAGATGAAAAAACAATAATTAATACTTGCAATAAAACGCCAATTACACAGCATCTTTGTTATTAGATTCCTCACTACGTATCTTAGTGGAGTTGGCATCTAATGTTATATTCCTATTGTGTCTATGTTTTCCTATGTGCCTATGTGTTAATTTTTAAAAGGAATGATTACACAATGTTTCACAGAAAACTACCCAATATTCAATTCTCAATACTCAACCACTACCCATCAACAAATAAACCTAGGTTTCGACAGGCTAAACCTCCGCGTACCAACTTATCCACCAATCAACTAATCAGCTAATCAACTAATCAACACATCTGCTAATCAGCTAATCACACCTATCTCAACCCTCTTTTATAAACTTCCAAACATCTCATTTTTGAATCCTTCAAGTCAATAATTTGACTGTTTTTATAATCTAAAGTTTCAAATTCGGGAAGCCATTTTTGGATATATTCAAAGTTTGGATCAAAACGTTGTTGTTGCAAAATCGGATTAAATATTCTGAAATAAGGTACTGCATCACAACCCGAACCTGCAGCCCATTGCCAATTTCCATTATTTGAAGAGAGTTCGTAATCCAATAATTTTTGAGCAAAATAAGCTTCTCCCCATCGCCAATCAATTAATAAATTCTTGCACAAAAAACTTGCAACAACCATCCGAAGTCTGCCATGCATAAATCCCGTTGCATTAAGCTCGCGCATTCCAGCATCCACCATTGGATATCCAGTTTTGCCATTACACCATAATTCAAAAGCATTTTCGTTATTATCCCACTGGATTAAATCGTACTTTTTTTTGAATGAAGAATTTACAACTACTGGAAAATGCCACAAAATATGCATGAAAAATTCTCTCCAAATCAGTTCATTCAAGTAAGCTAAATTATTTTCAGATGCCATTTTTGCCAATCTTCGAGTCGAAATAGTTCCAAATCTTAAATGATGGCTTACTTCACTCGTGCCTTGATGAATGAAAGGGAAATTCCGAGTTTCATCGTAATTTTTAATCCTATCCGTATCTATATGTAACGATTTAACTACCGATGAATCAAAATCAAAACCCATCTGTTTTAATTCAATAATCGATTTCTTTTCCGTTTTAATAAAGTTCGACAGTAAATCTTCACTTGGAAAATTAAAAAATGACTTATCATTTAAAGCCTGCTTCCAAACCTTTGAAAAAGGCGTAAAAATAGTATATGGTTTTCCATCTGACTTTAAAATCGTGCCTGGTTTATGAATTAATTGATCATGAAATTCACTACATTGAACCGAATTTTCGGCTAAGAACTTTTTAACCAACTCATCTCTTTTAATCGCTTCTGGCTCATAGTCGGCATTAAAATAAACAGTATCGATATTAAATTCGTTCACTAAATGACTAAAAACGTCTTCCACATTGTTGTAAAAAGCATGCATTGCCGAACCTATTTCACTAAGTTCATCGTGTATTTTACAAACAGAACCATAGATAAATGAAACCGATTTATTAGAAGGATTCGAAAATTTGCTTAAAATTTGTTTATCGAAAATAAAAATCGGCAACACTTTTTTGCCGGATGCCAACGAATTATATAAAGCCGTATTATCGAATAATCTCAAATCGCGACGAAACCAAAAAACATTAATTTTTTCTTTTTCCATTTAAAAATTCGATACTTAAATTATCCCCAATGATATTCCTAATATTTATACTTGTCTTTCCAAAGTTTTAATAGATGGTTTTTAGTTTCATTTTCGCGCGGATTTACCCCAGGTTTATAAAACATTGTTCCGACTAACTCATCTGGAAGAAACTCTAAATTCACAAAATTGTTTTCAAAATCGTGTGCATATTTATATTCTTTTCCGTAACCAATATTTTTCATCAATTTGGTAGGAGCATTTCGCAAATGAAGTGGAACAGGCAAATCGCCCGTTTTATTTATCATTTCTAAAGCTTTATCGATGGCTAAATAAGTGCTGTTACTTTTTGCCGAACATGCCAAATATACTGCTGTTTGCGAAAGAATTATCCTTGACTCGGGCATGCCAATTACATGTACCGCCTGAAAACACTCGTTTGCCATTAACAATGCGTTTGGATTTGCGTTTCCAATATCCTCGGAAGCCAGTATCAACATTCGGCGAGCAATAAATTTAGGATCTTCTCCAGCATGAATCATTCGAGCCAACCAATAAACCGTTCCATTTGGATCGCTGCCACGCATTGATTTTATAAATGCCGAAATGATATCGTAGTGCATTTCGCCTGATTTATCGTACATTACTAAATTTTGCTGAATGATATCCAGCACTTTTTTATTTGTAATTTCAACCGAATTGGCTTCAAATGACAAATTTTCCACCACAATTTGCAAGGCGTTCATCAATTTTCGGGCATCGCCACCCGAAACTCTTAAAAAGGCTTCGGTTTCTTGAATTTTTATTTTTTTATTCAGGATATTTTCCATTTTTTTTCGAGCATTTTCTAATAATATTAGCAAATGCTCTTCGTCCAATGCTTTTAAAATATACACTTGACATCTCGACAAAAGCGGTGATATAACTTCGAACGAAGGATTTTCGGTAGTTGCTCCAATTAAAACAATGATACCTTTTTCAACTGCACCCAAAAGTGAATCTTGTTGCGATTTATTAAATCGATGAATTTCGTCGATAAAAAGCAATGGAGGTTGATCGGAAGAAGAAGCAATATCGATGATATTTCGCACATCTTTTACACCTGAACTTATGGCACTTAAGGTATAAAAGGTGCGATTAAGAGTTTTTGAAATAATAAAAGCCATCGAAGTTTTACCAACTCCAGGAGGACCCCAAAATATCATGGATGGAATATGACCGCTTTCGATTGCCCGACGCAAAACTGCGTTACTCCCAGTTAAATGCTCCTGTCCAATATAATCCTCCAAGTTTTCGGGACGCATCAACTCGGCTAAAGGTATATTCATTGTGTTTTTTTAAACAAAAATACTGCAATTAATTCAAAACTAATATTATTTTGTATATTCGTGGTATTATTTAAACAAATTTAAAATATCATGAAAAAATTATTAGTTATCCTATTTGTTTTAGTTGCAACTTACACCACGTATGCTCAAAAATATGAGTATTTACAATTTAGTGCCATCGAATCGGTTGTTCCAGGTGGACTAGGTCGTTCTCGTGTTATCACTACGGATTCTAAAAATCAGGAAGTAGAAATAGAATTAAAAAACTTTTACAGCATGGTTGGAATTAATTTTGGAAATATCCGAAACAATGACCAAGTTATCGTTAAAAAAATCAATGAGTTAGCCGAAGAAGGATGGGAACTTATGCAAGTAGTTTCGGCGGTAGAAAGTACTGAAAACAAAACCGGAATTTGTATTTCTCGTTATATTTTTAAACGTCAAAAAAAATAAATTGTAACGATTTTTTCTAAAACAAGTATAATTCCTAAAGATTTGATTAAGTATCAAAAATCTTTATAGATTATACTTGTTTTTTTATGTACTTTTGCAAAAATTACTTGAATTAATAAACAAATTTGTTTAAAAAAAATCAATGACTCTACTAATATTCTTTTTTTGTTTAACTATTTCTGTTTCTTTTTTGTGTTCGATGATAGAATCATCATTGCTTTCCACTCCAATTTCCTACCTAAATGTTTTGGAAGAAACTGGACATAAATGGGCACATAAATTTAAAATTTATAAACTTAATATCGGACGACCTTTATCGGCAATATTAACTTTAAATACCATTGCCAATACAGTTGGTGCGGCTGGAGTTGGGGCTCAATCGATAATTGTTTTCGGGGATGCTTATTTCGGAATTGTAACGGCAATTTTAACTTTTTTAATTCTAATATTTTCAGAAATTATTCCGAAAACGATTGGTGCCAGATATTGGAAAAAATTAATAAATTTTACTCCTGCTACTATACGGATAATGATTTTCATTTCCTATCCTTTCGTTTTAATCTCTTCCTATCTTTCAAAAGTTTTCCCTAAAGGAAATTTGGAGAATTCAATAACCGAAGATGAAATTAAAGGAATGTTTAAAGTAGCCCAAAACGAAGGAGTTTTAGACTCAGAAGAAACAGCTCTTCATCATCAGTTATTTAATTTCAACGACAAAAAAGCACATCATTTAATGACGCATCGCTCGGATGTTGAATGGATTGACATCAACGACCCAATGGACGAAAATGTTGAAAAAATGCGAACAAGTCAACATGCATATTTCCCAGCTTGTGAAGAAAATATCGACAATATTATTGGAGTTTTACACAATAAAGAATTTATTGATCTTTATAACAACGATGACGATACGGAAAAAGATATCCGAAAATTACTTTTGCCTACAATTTTTATTCCCGAAACACTAATGGCACTTAAAATTCTAAGCATTTTTAAGGAAACAAAATATTATTTCGGATTAGTAATTGACGAATACGGAACGTTTATCGGAATTGTTACCCTACACGATTTAGCCGAAGGCATTTTGGGCGATTTACCTAGCTTTGGCGAAATAGATGACCCCGACATTGTGCAACGTGAAGATGCATCTTTTTTGGTGGATGGCTATACTCCTATTAACGATTTTAACGATAAAATTAATTTTGAACTCATTCCCGAAGAGTCTGAATTTGCCACGGTTGCCGGATTTTTTGTTCACAAAATCAATGCATTTCCAAAAACTGGGGATGTAATTGAATTCAATGGCTATCGATTCGAAATAGTAGATATGGACGGTAATCGTATCGATAAATTCATTATTACAAAAATCGACCACTCTCCTACTGATTCCTTTTTTGAATAATTTCAATTGACAATCAATAACTTCCATTAATTTGCAATAGTTTAACAACATTATTTTGCAACGTTTGTTATTATATAAACTACTTTAGTTTTGAATTTCAGATAAAATTAAAATGAAAAAATATTTTTTTATAATGTTTGCATTTATTGCAACATCTTATACACATAGCCAAACTTGGGTCGATTTAATGTTGGAAGGTGGAAAATTTAAGGAAGCCCAACAAAAATTTGAACAAACGTGGAAGGGTAAATCAATGGAACGAGGAAAAGGCTTTAAGCAATTTAAGCGCTGGGAAGATTTTACCAAACATAGGCTCGACGAAAATGGCTACATAAATACCCTTGATCTTTGGAATGCTTATTTACAAATAAATGCCGAAAAAAATCTGAAAACAGAAACTTTAGCAAATTGGCGATTGGTTGGTCCAAATTACACACCTGAGGGCGGTGGAAATGGACGACTAAATTGTATTGCATTTCATCCTACCGACACCAATACATTTTACGTTGGAGCTCCAGTTGGAGGAATTTGGAAAACAACTAACGGAGGTTTAACATGGACTACATCCACCGATTTTTTAAGCTGTATCGGAATTTCAGATATTGTAATTAACCCACTAAATCCCAACATCATGTATATGGGAACTGGAGATAAAGATGCTGGCGATTCCTATTCCATTGGAGTTATGAAAAGCTACGATGCTGGCGAAACATGGATACCAACCACGCTTACTTTTGAATCTCCATTAGCTCGTAAAGTAAATCGTTTATTGATTCATCCAACGGATACATCTACAATTATAGCAGCAACCAGTTATGGAATATACAAAACAACCGATGGAGGTACAACTTGGACTCGAAAAAAACTCGGCAACTTTAAAGATATGGTTTTTAAACCAGGCAATCCCAATGTTATTTATGCTTCAACTCCAAGTAGTATTCACCGTTCGATAAATGGAGGTGAAACTTTTCAAATTTTAGAATTCCCAATGCTAAATTTCACTCCAAGTAGAATTACTTTAGCTGTAACACCTGCCGACAGTAATTATTTATACGCAATTATTGGTAATAATAGCGACCAAGGATTAGGAACGTTAATTTTTTCAAGTGATGGTGGAAATACATTTGGTTTAAAACAACAATCTAATAATCTTTTAGGTTGGAGTACCGATGGCGATGATAGTGGTGGTCAAGCATGGTACGATTTAGCTTTAGCGGCAAATCCTATTCAAAAAAATATACTATTTTCGGGTGGTGTTAATATTTGGCGGAGCGTTAATAGTGCCACAAGTTTCACGTTGAACGCTCACTGGTACGGTGGCGATGGAAAACCTTATGTGCATGCAGATATTCATGAACTAAAATTTGCACCCATTTCAAATCGACTTTATGCTTGTAGCGACGGTGGGTTGTTTATGACACGAAACAATGGTCAAACATGGACTGATTTAAGCAGCAATTTGGTAATTGCTCAAATATACCGAATGGATCAATCCACTCAAAATGCGAATATAGTATTAACTGGCTGGCAAGACAACGGCACTAATTTGGGCACCGAAGACTATTGGCAAGAAGTATTAGGTGGCGATGGAATGGATTGTGCCATTGATTATCAAAACGATCAAATAATGTATGGTTCATATTATTACGGAGCATTTTATCGCTCGGATGATGGCGGATTTTCGTGGGAAGATATTAAACAAAGTATTCCAGAAGAAGGTGCTTGGGTTACTCCTATTGCCCTTCATCCAACACAACCATCTAATGTGTATCTTGGATTGAAAAACGTTTACAAATCAACAGATTATGGATCAAATTGGACTCCAATTTCCGATTTTCAAAGTTCTACAAATATTAATATTTTAAAAATCGCTCCATCCAACCCTAATTTTATTTACGTTGGCTATGATTATAATTTTATAAAAACCACCAATGGAGGTGCTGAATGGGAAAATTTCTTTAACAACGTAGGTGATGCAGTAACTGATATTTCCATACATCCAAACAATGAAAATGAAGTTTGGATTACCATGTCGGGATATAATGCTTTAAACAAAGTTTATTATACAAAAGATGGTGGTGCGAATTGGATAAATATTACCGAAAATTTACCAAACATTCCGGTAAATTGTATTGTTTATGAAAATGGCTCACCAAATGGCATTTACATAGGAACCGATGTTGGAGTTTATTACCACGACACAATTATTAATTCGTGGGTTCAATTTTCAAATGGTTTACCAAACACTGTGGTTCGTGATATGGCAATTCATTACAACACCGGAAAGCTCCGTGCAGCTACATATGGCAGGGCAGTTTGGGAAACCGACCTATATTCAATTGTTGGCATTAACGATACTCAATTAAAAATCCAGAATACTCAATTAACAATTTATCCAAACCCAGCTAGCTCAAAAATTGAAATATCGATTAATAACGATAAAATGACGGAAGGAATTATTAAAATTTTTGACATAAATGGCAGATGCGTTTTAACACATTCTATTAAAATGAATAATCAAACCGCAACTATGGATATCAGCTTATTAAATAATGGATTTTATCAATTATGTTTTGAAACCAAAAATGGAACTATAAATCAAAAATTAGTTGTGAGAAAGTAATTAATTTTAAGCACTTTTGATGATGATTTTGCAGAGCCAAAACCGAGACCAACGAGCGAAAAACTAGTCATCGAGCGTTCGCCGCGGCGAAGAGATGCTTTGATATGATGAATTAGCTGATGTGTTGATAAGTTGATGCGTTGATAAGTTGATTTGCTCCGTTTGTTCGGATTTGCAATCCGAACTTGCTCTATCGGTAAAATAGATTCCTCACTTCACTACGTTTCGTTACCAATGACGGAATTTTATAAATATCTTATAAAGAATTAATCACAAATACAACTCGTTAGCACATAGACTTGTCATGCATCCGCCAGTGGTCGGAGAAACGTAGTGTAGCGTAAGCATCTAAAACGTTAATAGTTTTCTCACTCCATTACCAATAATAGAATTTTGCTACCCTCTGATATATGAACTCTTATTGCATGATTATTTAGACGCTTGGCTTGATTATTTGTGCGGTCGTGTTAAGCCTGTCTAAGCATCCGCAGCCTTCCTTCGACTTCGCCGTGGCGAATCTGGATGACGGCTCGGTTTGTTCGGATTGCAAATCCGAACTAGCTCTCTGTATAAATAGATACAAAAGTCTAAAATTTTACCAAATGTCATTAACCCTTTGCATGAAGTCTCGGAATGACAATACTATGGCTAATTTCTGTTTTCACTTTTTCACTATCAACCCGTTACCCATCACCCGTTACTTGTTACTTGTTAGCATATAAACTTTAATCTTAGGTTTCGACAAGCTCAACCTCCGCTTTCTCCTTTTACTTTTTCTTTTTCACTTCGGTTTCATTCGCCCAGCGAATCAACCTCCACTCATTAATTTATAAACTAATCTGCTAATCAACTAATCAACTAATCTGCTAATCAACTCAACCTCCTTTCTCCTTTTTCCTTAAATAAAAACAACCGACAAATTCACATCTGTCGGTTGTTTTTTATATAAAATAATTTCTAGTTTTTAATTACCTTAAACTCAGTTCTGCGGTTAAGTTGGCGACCTTCTTCAGTGTCGTTTGGAGCAATTGAATCGTTAAATCCATAACCTATAAAGGTCAAACGGTCTTTTACAATGCCTTTAGTTACTAAATAGTCAACCACTGATTTAGCCCTTGATTCAGATAATTTTTGATTATACTGAGCAGAACCAACATTGTCGGTATGTCCCGAAATTTCGATTTTCATATTCGGATTTTCTTTCAACAAGTTTATTAGGTTTTCAAGTTCAACATTTGACTCTGGTCTAAGTGTTGACTTATTAAAATCGAAGAAAATATTTCGAAGTACAATTCGCTGTCCAACTTCCATTTTCTTAAGTTCAATAACTTTTTCAATTTCTTGATATTTTGCCGAATCGGGTAAATTAAAGTTTTCTGAATGGAATAGATATTTATCTGCTTTAACTGCTATACCGTAATTTTTTCCCGAAGGCAACGACACTAAATATCGTCCAGTTTTACTATTTGACTGAAAAGTTGCCAATAATTCATTTTTATCATTATCATACAACTCAATGGTCGCTAAAACAGGATTTTTAGACTTTTCATCAATAACAATACCTTTTAACAATGTAACACTAGTTTGTTCGATTTTAACTTCGGGAGCGACAAATTTTTCGCGAATTGGATTTGTTTTGTTTGCCAAAAGATTATCCTCTCCATTCATCACCAAAAGTTTTTCGGGACCTAAAAAGGTAATCACATATAAATCCTGACCACCAACTCCCCCATCCTTTGCCGAAGAATAATAAGCTCTTCTTCCACTTGCCGAAACTACAAAAAACACATCGTCTTCGGTTGTGCTAATTGGATAACCAATATTAACTGGTTCTGTCCAAACGCCATTATCGAATGTAGATTTAAAAATATCGTAACCTCCCATATTTTTATGTCCATTTGAACTAAAATATAAAGTTTTGCCATCGGGATGTGCAAATACCGAAATTTCTTCGTACGGTGAATTTACAACACTTCCTAAATTCACAGGCTCGCTCCATTTTCCTTTTGCATCCATGGAAGATGTGTAAATATCGTGTCCACCTATACCCCCCGGTTTATCGCTCACAAAATAAATAGATTTTCCATCATACGAAAACGATGCGGAAGCTTCGTGATACATTGTATTAATTTGTTTTGGCAAACGTTCTGGTTTCGTCCACGAATCGCCATTTGCTTTAGAAATAAATAAATCGCCGCCATTGTCGCCACGATACACAATTAACTTCTGACCATCATTCGAAATGGCTTTCACTGCATTATGATAATCACTATTTAAAGGTTTACCCGAATTTTCGGCAGTTGTCCAATGTTTGTTTTTTCTAGAACTAAAATAAATGTTTTCAAAAAACTCCCCTTTATCTGGTTTTTGAGTTTCGGTTAACGGACGCTTAGAAGTAAACATCAAAACTGATTCATCCGCAGTAATAACAGGACCATACTCATCATGCAACGAATTTATTTCCTTACCTATATTATCAATAAAAACACGTTCTTCTTTTTTAATAAGTATTTTTCCGTTTTCGCATTCATTTATTCGTTTGTAAACATCTGGACTTCTATCGGCAAGCACTTTACCACTTATAGCAGTTAAATATTTGCGGTAAAAATCCATTGCTTTATCAAATTGATAGGTTAATTGATATGTTATTCCTAAATAATATAACAATTCGGGGGTAACATCTGCTTTTAATTGATAGGCTTTTTCAAAATATTCGATGGATGAAGAACGATTGATGCGACTCATGTATATAGAATATCCAATCTTATAATTCAACAATGCATTGCTTGGATTAATTTTATTTGCTTTTTGATACAAGGCAATTGCTTCAATATAATTTGGATAATCATCCTGAAGTAGTTTTTCGGCATCGTTTAAATATCCCATTGCTTCACGGTACTGACCTTTTTCGGGGAAATTTTCTCGAACAAATTCAACATTTGTCTGAGCAAACGACAGAGATTGAATCATTAATAAAAAACAAATAGCTTGAAATATCTTTTTCATAATCGTAAATTTTCGATAATTAATTTAATTTTTGTTTATTAGAATTCATCTTCTTTATACTTCTTTGCATAAGTTGTTCCGGCTTCTACGCCCAAGGATGCAGCCTTTTCCCAATCCGAAATGGCACCTTTTACATCCCTAATCATTTCTTTTGCATTTCCGCGATGCAAAAAAGTGTAAGCCATTTTACTATCGAGTTCTATTGCCTTATCATAATCCGATATTGCACCATTATAATCTTTCATTTTCATTTTTGCATTACCCCGATTGTTGTATGAAAACACATAATCGGATTTTATGTCAATAGCTTTTGAAAAATCTTCAATAGCTTCTTTAAATTTCCCTAATTCATAATATGCCATTCCCCTATTATTATATGCAATATGGTAGTTTGAATTTAATTCAATAGCCATATTGTAATCGGCTAATGCACCTTGACAATCATTTTTCTTTCGTTTTGCACTGCCCCTATTGTTATAAAAAAATGCAAACTTAGGATTTGATTTTATTGCCAATGTGTAATCTGCAATTGCACCGTCGTAATCGTCGAGCATTTTCTTAGCACTACCCCTGTCGTTATATGCGTATGCATATTCGGGATTTAACTCAATGGCTTTATTAAAATCAACTATTGCTCCTTGATAATCTTCCTTTTCAAATTTTATAACACCACGAAAATAATACGCATTTTCATTTTTTGGATTTAATTCAAGCGATTTATCATAATCCAACGATGCTTCGGTATATTTATTTAAAGCATAATTTGTATTTCCTCTTAAATAATATCCTTGCGGATCATTTGGAGCTAATTCGATGTATGAATTATAATCGAGCAATGCCGAACTATAATCGCTTTTGTCGTAATAAACAGTAGCACGATTTAAAAATGCCAACATAAATTTCGGATCTTGTTGTAAGGCTTCCGAAAATTTTTCAATCGCTTCGTTTATTTTTTGCGATTTGTAAAGTGAAATTCCTTCATTATAAATTTTTTCAACCACTTGGGTTTCTTCTCCTTTAATAACTATAACTTCGGTTTTAGAGGAGTCCTTTACTTGGGCAAACAACTGCATTGTAGTGATATTCAGCACAAAACAACCCAATAAAAAAATTATTTTTTTCATATTTTTAAAAATTATTCCGATATTAATATTTTTCAACAATAGTTTTGTTTACAAATTTAAAAAAAAAAGCTCAATTTTTGACAATATTTTTCATCTCATTTATTTTTATAGCATTTTTAAAAAATAATAATAGTAAAATCTAATATTTGCAAAATATCAATAAAACCAAAGCTTAATTCCTAAACTATATCTTTATGATGGAACTAATAAACTTACTTTATGTTTAGTAATTGCATGAATTTCAGTAAAATAATTGTCGTTTACCCCGTCGATTTGTCATTACGATTCGTAGTGAGGAACCTATAAACGTATTAGATGCCAACGCTACACTACGTTCCTCCGACCACTGGCGGATGCATGACAAATAGATACGCTACACTACGTTTCTCCAACCACTGGCGGATGCATGACAAATGTTGAAGCTATGCTGTAAAAAAAGAAAAAGCTACACAGTTTACACTGTTTTTTCTGTGAAACACTGTGCTTTTCGTTTTAGCGAACTTTTCGCCGCGGCAAACTGTGCAATAATTTCTTTTCTATTTAGTTTTTAACCCAAAGCTGAGTGCCCCCGTTGTTGATTAGCCAAGGCGAACCAACAAGGGCATGAGCATGACAAATGCTAGTGCTTATGCTAAACTACATGGAACAAAAAAAATGATTTTAAATATTATCTATTAAATAATTATTAATTATCTTTGTGAAACATTATGTTTTAATTTAGAAATAAGTTACTAATCAAATACTCAAAATCATGAAAAAAACTATCTTTTTATTTTTGTTAAGTGTTGTATTTTCAAACCTTATGGCTCAAAATGGTCAACTATTAAACAGAGGTTTCGAAAATTGGACCAACGAAGTTTTGTATGAAATGCCAAGCCAATGGAAAAGTTCAAACACCGACAATCCAAATTTCAATAATTTAGTTACAAAATCTTCGGATGCTCAAAACGGTTCTTTTTCCGTAAAATTAAAAAATGCGGATGATAATGGTAATATTACTTTCAGTTACGTTTATTTAGGAACCATTGACAATGATGGTCCAAGTGGAGGATTTCCTTATACTTCCAATTTTAATAAAGTGAATGGATATTACAAATGCAATATGTTAACGGGTGACACTGGTACAATGATATTGGTAAAATTTGTTGGAGGGAATCCAATATATGACATTGGACAATTTTATGGTTCGGTAAATAGTTGGACAGCTTTTTCGTTTAACATCACTTCAGGTTCTGCGGATTCAATCTTTTTTGGTTTTATCTCTTCAAATCCTTTTGGCGATAACATCGGAAATATTGATTCATGGTTAAAGGTTGACAATATTAGCTTTGAAAACACATTAGGGGCGGCTCCAGCAGCACTTCCAAATCCAAGTTTCGAAAATTGGACTTCCGTCTCCATTGAAAATCCCGATAATTGGTTCAGCTTTAATGACTTCCTATCAGGTATGGGCTTAACACCAGTTGTAAAATCTTCCCCTGGAAACAGTGGCTCTTTTTGCGTTTCTATGGAAACCATGAAGATTAATCAAGATACCATCTCTGGATTTATTTCAGTTGGTGAAGTAAACATCCAATCGAACAACGATCCATTCGGAAAAATACCATACACTGCTATTCCTACAAACGGTTCATTTTATTACAAATATTCTCCTTCCGGAAATGACAGTGGAATGGTTCAACTTGCTTTTTTCAAAAATGGAAATCCAATTGCAGGATGGTCACAACCAATACATGCTTCTTCAAGTTTTCAACAAGCAACATTCAACTTTAATATTACCGAATCCCCCGATTCAATGCTCTTAGTTTTTGCTTCGGGAAAAAAACCAGATTCAAAACTGTACATTGATGACATTTCCTTTACTGGTGGAAATGTTAGTGTTCAAAATTTATTAAAAAAAGCTGGTTTTAATGTTTATCCAAATCCAACTACGGATGTACTTTTTATTAAAGCGGATGAAAATATTTCGGATAATTCAACCATCGAAATTTTGGACTTAAATGGAAAACTTTTTTATAGCTCCATCTTCAATTTCTCGAATAATGCAGTTTTTGAATTCCAAACAAACACTTTAAGTAGCGGAATTTATTACTATCGTGTCATCAACGAGCAATTTGTTACTACAAATAAATTTATTGTTCAATAATTAAAACTAATTTGGTTGTCTGTAATAATTATGCAGACAACCAAATTTTTTATTATGAAATCAATCGTTTTAACTTTATGCATGTGCTTTACATGCTCTTTTATTGTGTTTTCGCAATCTAATTTTCCTTCGGCACAATTGGATTCAATATCAGTTAATGCATTAAAAAAACTGAATTCAGATAATTTCAACAATAATCTTACTTCATCTTCTGAATCATTCGTTGGTGGAAAACTATTTAGCATATTCAAAAGCATTGAAGAAGTTAAATCATTTGATATTATTTCTCTTACCCAACGAAACGGAAAATCAACAGACACTTTAGTTATTGGTCTTACACCAGGCGATTCAATGTATGTTACTGGAAGTTATTTCAACGATGGTCCGATAATAGTTTACAATGATGGAATTCTTGTTTTTGAAAATGCACAAGCTTTAATTAACGGAGATATTTTTGTTTGGGGAGATCACGCAAAAATGACCATCAAAAACTCGAACATGCACTTCCCTCAAGCTTATATTTATGAACGAAAAATGGGAGCTGTTGGAAGTGCAAAAATTTTAATTGAAAATTCGACATTAAATTACTCAGGCTTGTCGCATGATTTGATAATCACTGGAACTTCAAAGATTACTTGGCGAAATATAAATAATATTGGTTTTACCACATGCGGTTTATCCGAAAACGCAGAAATTGAAATCGACAGTACAAATCAAGCTGGAGAATTCATTATGATGAATCAAGCAAAAGCAAGCTTTAGTCGAGCAAAAACGGTGTTAATTTGGCATCATATTCCTGAAAATGCAGAAATAACAACATCATTCCCCGATGGAACAAGCATTGCTTCATTTGAATTAGACAGCAGTATCGCTGGAATTGAAAACATTGCTTACTCCTATTCTATTTCAAATTCAACCGACATTTTATGGGGATTAATGCCTGAACCGGGAAGCGTATGTAATATTAGCAATTCGCAAATCAGAGCCATTGGTGTTTGGTTTAAAAATCAACCCAATTATCAAGTTTCGGGTTTAGTAAACAGTTCACAATATTCAAGTTTCACAGCCCCATTAAACGGACATAGCATTCAGTTAACAAATTCATTTGTAAGAACATGGAGTTTATACATGTTTGAAAATGCGTTGGGAACTGTCGAAAACTGCATTTTAGGCGAAATTGGCACATTTGCAAATAGCAAAGCCGATATTACCAACTCGATGATTGACGGGTCGGGAGGTTATTTTTTTTCAACGGATCAAAGCATCTCAACCAATTCATTTTCGCACTTGAACTGCGATTTTCAATCAAAAGGTAATGCATTTGCAATTATGGCATACAGTGGACAGAATTGGGGAAGATGCATTGCAAAAGATAAATCTATTATGATTATAGATCAATCAAGCATTTCAGATATTCCCGAATACTACAACGATGCCTTGGTTTGGTATCAAAAACTAGAAGGATCTTCAAATTTATTCACCGATTACTCAAACTCAATTGTTGGCTCGGCATGGATTAACAAAGCATCAAATTATTATCCTTTAGAATTTGGCTGGTACAAACTTGATTATCGCCGAAATGATTCGGAAATTTGGCTACCCATTTGTGACCCAGTTTATAATGAAGTTTATTCCAGCGAGTTATGCCAATGGAACACAAGTGGTTTGCAAGCTGGCTCGTATGTTATTCGGTTGACAACATTCGATAATACCATAGACTCAAATATGGTAGAAGGTATGAAAGTTTATAATTTATCACCTTATAATTCAGTTTCTGAAACACAAAATAATTCCCAATTTATCATCTACCCAAATCCAACTAAGAGTCAATTTTCAATTGAATCAAATAGCAGTTTAAATATTGCTGAACTTTTTATGTATGACCTATTTGGCAGGTTAGTATGGTATAAAAAACCGAATAATAATATTTTGTCTAATCGTATTATGGTAGATTTTGAAAATCATCATAATGGAATCTATTATTTGAAAATCAAAGATAATTCAGAAAATTTCACTACTAAAAAAGTCGTTTACCAATAATAAGTAATTCTCGGATTACAAACCCAAGCACACGGAAATTGCAGGACAACAAAAAAAATAAGAATTTCAGGGTGTAGCTTCAAGGATTGGTATTGTATTAAGTATGTCATCAATGTTTTTTTGATTAATATTTTGTCTTTTATTTCCATTCATTTCATAAATAAATATTCCGTCTTCTTGACGATGAGCCTCTTCTACTTTTTTAATATCATCAGAAAATAAATCAGGATTTACATTCTTTGCATTTTGATGATTATGTATTAAATTATGACATAATTCATGCATAGCACTGTGTATATCGAATACAGAAATCAATGATTGTCTTCCATATACTGATTTACCAGCTACATGTTGCCCGTCCAACCCATCTAAATCAATATTCATTATCGGACTATTACTAGCAAACTGATAAGTTGATAACCAAGCATACTCTTGCCCATAAACAATCAGCGGATCGGGTGATGGAAACCTCCTTTGCCAAGGGCTATACATCCGCATTCCATAATCTTGCCAGTCGTCGAGTTCAGGGTCGTCGCGCTTGTTGTTGAAGCTGTTGGGATACGTTTCGGAGAAGAAAGAGCGTTCGGTAAGCTGTGCTCCAAAAGGAGAGTAATCGCTGCTTGAGATGATGTGAGGCTGGTAGAAGTCGATGATGCCATCGGAATTTTCATCCACTGGTATTTTTTTGTCGGAAAAAGTGGTGAGGACATTGCCTAAGTGGTTGCTTCTCATCATGAAGTTTGATTATTACGCTGTAAAGCTAGCAAATTTCCATTTGCATTTCTTATTAAACATTACAATTATTTACACTAAATTTTTATTTAAACATTATAAATACTATTCACTAATCGTCTCCAAGATTCCTCCCTCTAATCACTCCAATTTCCATAAGCAAATTAAAGGATCTTCCAAAAATCTTCATCTTGAAATTCTGCCTTGGGAAAAACAAATCCATTTCTATTGTAGTTGTTTCACCTGCTACAGCAGAATTATAAACCGGTGTTACTTTTTGTTCAATAATTTGATTAGCGATTAATCTTATAGCAATAATTTGCTTTTCATTTAACACAAAACTCGTATCAAAATTATCCTCATAATATGATGAATTCACAACAGAAAAAAGTTTTAAACCAGAGGGGCTTGAATACAATGTATTGATTTCATATCTTTTATACTTATGAGGTTCGTGATCTTCTTCATAACTCATGATTTGCATCATCGGTCTTATTGTACTTATTAGTTGGGGCTGATTATCAATTTTCTTGCTTTTACAACTAGCAATAAAAAACACACTAATCAGGCTTAGCCTCATGAGACGGATCCATTGGGGTTGGTGTTTCTGGAGTGGACACATAATCCGATCCTGGTGAAAGAGAGAAAGTCCATTCTTCCTTTTTAATACTTTTAGCTTTATTTTCATACTCAATTACATTTGGTTGTTGACTATTTTTTTGATATATTATATGACCCAATCCATGAAAAAACCTCCTATATAAACTATTACGGGGTTCTAAAAATTCAATTTTTCGAGGCGATTAAGATTTTTCGCAGTCCCGATTTAGATTTTGTAAGTTTTGAACGCTATTTTAGGCACTAAGCATAAAGATGAAAGGCGTTGAAATTCAACAAAATATTAATCGGGATGAGGATTTTCATTTTGAATTCTAACGCTGAAAAATGAATTTTTAGAAGTCCCTTATTGTCTATATCAACAGAATGAACAACAATATCTTTGCTTCTAATTATTACTTGATTATTCCTATTCATTAAAAACAATGTACGATCTGAATTTTCAGAATCAATTTTTATATAGTGTACTAATATTGGATTTTCATCTGGATCAACCACAATTTTTTCTTCTTTATTTCTATCATATTTTGTTGCCGTATATTCACCACCCCTTTTTTTAGTATCCTTGTCTCTTTCAAAAATAACCTTTACAACATCTGTAGAATTCATAACTCCAAGCAATGGAATAGCAACTTCAAGTTCTTCATCTGTAAAATCAGAATAAAACCTCAAGTCTAAATACTTATTATACGTACCACCTGTATAAATTAGTTCATTGTTAGAATTAAAACAAAAATTATATCCTTCATCTCCAAAAGCTTCTACCATAATTCTTAAAAGTTTTTCTTGACCTTCTTTTGAAGTGCAAACAATTTTTCTCCCATCCGGATCCACCAAAATAACTGGATTATTAAGGCAATAAGTAAATGGAGAAGTGCTTGGATATTTATCCGCCATTGGGTCAACACTTAACCAAATGCTGTATTCTGGTGTGTAGCTTGCCTGCCATGCCAAAGGCAGACAAGCCATGCTGGCAAGGTAGCGAGCTCCGTTTAATGACCTCTCCCAACCTCTCCTAAAAAAAGGAGAGGAGCTGAAGATGTAGTTATTTTTAGATAGGTTTTGCATTTTTAGAAGTGGAAATTTAGACAAATTTAGGAAAAATAATTCTTTAAAAACTAATTTTTGGGTAGAGGTGGTTTATTAAAATCAAAATCATCTATTAAACACACAGCATATCT
>JBBQWB010000027.1:0-32092 GCA_038210985.1 Bacteroidales bacterium | reverse complement strand
GCAAAGTGATTTCCCTAAATACATGATGCCTTTTTTTGCTCTTTTAATGGTAGAAAGCAGATTAATTAGAGAAGCTGACAGATTAGAAAAAGAAGTTGGAAAAGTAGACATTGAAGATTTTATTGAAATTTTCAGTTTAGAAGGCTTAGGCTACAATGATTTTGTAATCCGTGAAAAGAAAACACTCAAAGACATTTGCAAAAATGACAAAACTTTTGATGTTGATTTTCATTCATATCTAAAAGCATTTGACAGTGAAACAAAATATTTATTAGGGGTTGATAAAGGTACAGACGAAGAAAAGTTTTTGGACATATCGGGCATTGCAGGGCAATTAAAAAAGAAACGCATTTTATTTAACACAGTAAAAGCCTGGAGCGAAATAGACTTAACCCCTTTCAACAACTCCGAAATAACCACGCTAGAAGAGCACATCAAACGGAAGTGGGCTGATATAAGTGCAGAAACCGCAGGAGAACAATATACCCCCGATGATATTATTTCTCTAATCTCTGAAATAATTGCCACTAAAGTTGAAGACAACGACAAATTTCTCACGCTTTATGATCCTACTTGTGGCGGAGGAAACTTACTATTTGGAACAGAAGATAAAATACAAGAAATATATCCCAACCGACCAACTGCAACGTACGGACAAGAATGGAATGGAACCTTATTTGCCTTAGCCAAAATTGAAAGTAGGTTTAGAAAAGACACACAAATTGAATACGGAAATACCCTTACCGACATTGGTAAGTTTTGGGATAAAACGTTTAATATAGTAGTTGCGAACCCCCCTTATGGAGTCGACTGGAAAGGATTTGAAAAAGACATTAGAAATGATACTACCGAAAGATTTGTTGCTTTGCCTTCAATATCCGATGGGCAGTTTCTTTTTACCCAACACATCTTACACAAATTAGCGGATGATGGATTAAGCATTGTGGTACACAATGGATCTACATTGTTCAGTGGCGATGCTGGAAGTGGAGAAAGCAATATACGCAAATACTTTTTTGAAAAAGACTGGGTAGAAGCCATTATACAAATGCCTACCGATGAGTTTTTCAACACAGGCATCTATACATACTTATGGGTTTTCAATAAAGCAAAAGCAGCCAACAGAAAAAACAAAGTAATACTAATCAATGCAAGCGACTTAAACATTCCATTAAAGAAAAGCAAAGGCAAAAAACGTAAAGAAATGGATTTGCCAAACCGCTCTAAAATAGTACAAACACTTACCGATTTCAAAGACAATGATTTTGCAAAAGTATTTGACAAATGGCATTTCTATTACAACAAGCAAAGCATAATGCTAACGAATATTGATGAAAATGGTAAAGCAATTGAAATGCCGACCAAAACCAATATTAGCGGAGAAGAAAAAGAAGAAAAATCAATCAAACTAACTCCTACAAAAATCACCCAAGTATCAGATGATGGCACTTTAGAAATAACAGATTTTGATATTACCACTTTCGACAAAGCCAAATACAAGAGTTTACAACAATATTTTGAAGAAGGCATTAAACCACTTTTAGCAGAACTGGACTACAAAGAAAAAGATTTAAAAGTGTATACAGATAAATTGTGCTATTGGTATGATGCCGACAAAGATAGCATTGTAGAAGCAGAAATTCGTAATTCGCAATTCGTAATTCGTAATTATCTCGGTTGTGGTAAAATTGTGATTAAAGCCAGTTTAAAAAAAGACACGAAAACCAAGCAAGCTAAGAGCATAAGCATTACAACCGAGCTTACTCCAGATTTACAAAAGGATTACGAAATAATACCATACAACCCAGATTTTGTCATAAACCTACAAAACATAGCCGATTTTATGACAAAATATATTACCAAACCCTTTGAGTATATAGATAATGTTGTTGGTGTTGAAATCAATTTTAATAAGGTTTTTTATACTCCCGAAAAAATAAGGAAAATAAAAGATATCACAATAGATTTAAGCAACTTGGAAAAAGAATTAGCGAACCTTGAAAATGATTTGGCAATATGATGCAATACGAAAAATATAAACCATCTGGTATTCAATGGACTGATAGTATTCCTCAACATTGGAAGATATATAGGATTAAGAATATTTGTAGTTATGTAAACAGAGGAACAACCCCAAATTACGTTGAATTTAGTGATTTTAAAGTAGTCAATCAGGCAACCTTTAGTAAGGGTTATTTTAATGAAGAAAACATAAAATTTACGAGTAAAAAGGAAACTTTAAGTGGTGTTTTGAAATATAATGATATTTTAATAGCCTCAACAGGTGGTGGCGTTTTAGGTAAAACATTTTTTTTTAATAAAAACGATAAAAATTATATTGCAGATAGTCACGTAACTATATTAAGAGACAATAAAAAACGATTTTCTCCGAGTTTTATACATTACTTTTTCTCAATAAACTACCATCTAATAAATGAATTACTTGCACAAGGTTCAACTAACCAAACTGAATTGCAAAAAAAAGAACTTCTTGCCTTCGAATTAGCTTTCCCTCCCCTCTCCGAACAATCCGCCATTACCCAATATCTCGATACCAAAACCCAAGCCATTGATACAAAAACAAAACTACTCACTCAAAAAACAAACTACTACAAAGAACTCCGCAAAAGCATTATCAATGATTTAGTATGCAAGGGTTTGGATAAAAATGCAAATACAATAGTAAATGAGTTGGGTTTCAATACCAACTCTAAATATGCAATACACAGGTTAAAGGATATTGGTTTTTTATATAGTGGTTTATCAGGCAAAGCAGGTGATGATTTCAATCAAGATGATAATCCCAACAACAAAGGCTTTATACCGTTTACAAACATTGCAAACAATACTTACTTAAAAGCAAATCATTTGGGTACTGTAGTGGTGTGTGAAAATGAAAAACAAAACAAAGTAAGACAAGGAGATTTGTTCTTTCTTATGAGTTCCGAAGGTTATGAAGATATAGGTAAAACAGCAGCCTTAGCCGAAGATATAAACGACATATATTTGAATAGTTTTTGCAAAGGGTACAGAATAACTAAAAAGAATTGCGACCCCAATTTTTTAAATTATCTAATGCTGTCAGATAATTACAGAAAAGCACTAATTGTTGAGGGTAAGGGTTTTACAAGGATTAATTTAAAAATGGAAAAGGTGTCAGATTTCATCGTTTACCTTCCGCCTACCAAAGTTGAGCAAACGCAGATAGCTACTTATTTAGACGAAAAAACGCAAATGATAGATGCTATTGTAAGCAATATCGCAAAGCAAATTGATACGCTGAAAGAGCTTCGCAAAACGCTCATTAACGATGTAGTTACAGGCAAAATTAAAGTAACAGCATGATGGAACTAAATAAAACAATAATACACCAAATACAAAGCATTATAGGTAATGCACAGGAAAAAGCAATCCGCAGTGTAGATACAGAACGAGTGCTAATGTATTGGCAAATAGGCAAAGTAATATTTGAAGAAGAGCAACAAGGTAAAGAACGTGCCGACTATGGTAAATACCTTATAAAATCTATTTCCGAAGCGTTTCAGCCAACTTTAGGAATAGGGTTTTCTGTTCGTCAATTAGAAAGATACCGACAGTTTTACCGCACCTTTCCAATTGCGACCGCACTGCGGACGCAATTCAGTTGGACACATTATAAAACACTGATTAGTATTGATAATCAAGATAAAAAAGACTTTTATATAGCCGAAGCCGAAAAAAACAACTGGACAGCAAGGCAGTTGGAACGTCAGGTAAACAGCCAATTGTTTGAACGGCTACTATTAAGCAACGATGTAAAAGCAGTATTGAAAGTTGCAAGAGAAGAAAGGCTACCTACCCAACCAACGGAAATCATAAAAGACCCAATGGTATTGGAATTTTTGGGATTAAAACGAGAAGCTGCCTATTATGAAAAAGATTTGGAAACTGCCATCATTACCCATCTGCAAGATTTTATTTTGGAATTGGGAAATGGCTTTGCATTTGTGGCAAGACAAAAACGAATTCATTTAGATGGTGATGAGTTTTTTATTGACCTTGTTTTTTACAATCGCCTACTGCAATGCTTTGTAGTAATAGAAATAAAAACAACCAAACTCAATCACCAAGATATTGGGCAATTGCAAATGTATGTCAATTATTACGACCGCTTCGAAAAACAGGAATATGAAAATCCAACCATTGGCATTTTGCTTTGTGCCGATAAAAATGATGCCGTAGTAAAAATCACATTGCCCGAAAACAACAAAAATATAATTGCCAGCAAATACCAACTTTATTTACCCACCGAACAGCAATTGATAGAAGAAATGAAAATAATTATTAATGGTTAATGAAATGAAAGATAATATCATAGCCAATCAATAAAAATCATAGTTCAGACAATATGGAGCAAAATTTAACAAATTCAACTATCGTTCGGCAAAATATTTTAAATAATAAATATGCTGTTCAGGAAATACAAAACGCTGTTGGTTTGCAAGGCATTTTATTCGAACAGGAGTTTCGTTTTACAAAAAAACAAATTGCCGATTTTTTTGAAATTACAGAACGTACTATCGATAATTATTTAGAAAAAAATGCAAAGGAATTAGAAAAAAACGGGTACGAAGTGCTTCGCGGTAAACGACTGATAGACTACAAGTTAGTTCATTCAAACACAGTTGGTAACGAAACCGATTTCGTTACCAAATCAACCGTGCTTGGAATTTTTAATTTCAGAACCTTTCTGAACATTGCTATGTTGCTTACAACCAGCGATAAAGCTAAAGATTTACGAAGTGCTATTTTAGACATCGTTATTGATACAATAAACAAACGCACAGGAGGGAATACCAAATATATTAACCAACGCGACGAAGATTTTATAGTAAACTTGCTACGTGGTGAAGATTATCGCCGTGAGTTTACCGATGCCCTTCGTGATTATGTCGATTTAGGTCCCTTCAAATATATTGTTTATACGGATAAGATTTATAAAAGTATTTTTAAAGAAAACGCAACTGAATATCGCAAAGTTCTTAAACTCGAAGCTAAAGAAAATTTACGCCACACAATGTATAGTGAGGTGCTGGATATCATTTCGAGCTTCGAAATTGGGTTTGCTGAGGTTTTAGAAAATAAATACAACGAACTTGGGCGCAAACTAACTTCGCACGAAACCGACTTATTATATGCGGAGTTCGAAAGCAGAAAGCTATGGGATCCTCTACGCGAAAAAGCAAGAGTAAAAATGGCAAGCCGTGACATGTGTTTCAGAGATGCAATGCACGAAAACTTAAAAGAGTATATTGCTGCAGTTACAGGCGAAGACTTTCAAAAATTCCTGGGCGAAAAAAGCATGGAACTCGACCAACGACTCGACCAATATAAAGAAGCTCTTAAACGATTAAAAGAGAGGGAGTAGTTATGATAATATACATCCCTTACCAACAAGCATTGGAAATTCACCACAAAACAGTTGAAAAAAGTGGCGGTGGTAGTTATGGTTCTATAAATATAGGGTATCTACAAAGTGCTTTAGAACTTATACAAAATGATATTTATTATCCGGATTTTGAAGATAAACTAACCCATTTAATTTGGTCGATAAATAAAAACCATGCCTTTTCTGATGGCAACAAACGACTTTCCATCACCTTAGGCTTACAGTTTTTATCGTTAAATGGATATTTGTTCTGTATAAAGAGATTTCTTTTTGAGATGGAAAACATTAGTTACCATTTAGCAGCTGGAAATATTGATAAAGAACTACTTCAAGATATAATACATTCATTTTTGGAAAACGAAGAAGATTTTAAAGAAGAACTAAAATTCAGATTATTATTAGCCATCAGCATTAACGATATTGATATTGAATACTAAATTATGAAAGAATTAGACTTACAAGATAAATACCTGATAAACTTTCTTTGCCAAAGGCAAGACGGTTTGCAATACAAAGAAGCAAAGGCAAACACCGTTTCACCTCAATTCTTTTTAGTAGAAGACCTTAAACACTTCCTTTCCGAAACTACCTTAAACAAAGATAATTACAGGAAGTTATTACGTAAGTTTGGCAATGAAAAAGACTTATTAGAAGCCATTACAAATGAACTGCACGACAGATTAAAATCGTCAGCCAATATGGCATTGTTTATCAATACAAACAAAACCATCAGCATAAAAGGAGTTTCCCTACATTTGTTTTACCCCAGTGGAAGCGTAACTCACGAAGATAAGTTATTTGACCAAAATATATTTTCCGTGGTTCAAGAATTGCCATACATATACAAATACAATAGCAAACAATGCTTTTCATTCCGACCCGACTTAACCTTTTTCCTAAATGGTGTTTTTATAGGATATAACGAACTTAAAAGCAACTTCAACAATCAAAATGCAAGAAGCGATGGCAGGAAGAAAGTAGCCAAAGACTATCTTACAGCAGTTCAAGATTATTTAATCATTGCCGACAATAATGATCTTTCACAAACGATTAGAAAAGACTTCTTAAAGATTTTTGAAAAGGCAATACATATCACATCTACCGATTTAAACGAAACTTATATAATTCGAAATATCAGCAACCAGTTTGACGAAATCAAATCAATAGTTGCTTCCGATTCTCATGACTTTACTCTTTATAATAACAAATTAGAAAAGGACTTTAAACAATACCCACTTCGAAATAAAGAAGCAAATAAAACAGAACGTTTTGAAGAAATATTTAAAGCCCTTTATGATAAAAAAATGATAGAGAAAGAAATACTCTATTACAACTTTATCGAAAGGGAATTAATTAAAAAAGAAGGAAGTAAGACCAAAGAATATAAGCACAACGATGGCAGATTAATAAGCCCTCGACCAAAACAAAAGTTTGGTGCTGATAAAGTATTAAGTAAAATTGATGAGTTTTTAGAACATGAAGATGAACCCGATTATTTTATTAAAAAGCTCGAAAAAGAACTAAAAGAAAAAGGCGTTGGAGTTGAAAAAACAAAGGAACTCATTACCAAAAGACAAAAATACCAAAACAACAAAAATGTTTATTCGTTATTACTCCAGTATTCAGCAGGTTTTGGAAAAAGCAATATCATTGGTTGGACAGCATTACAACTAAAAGACCTTCGCAAAAACAATCTATTTGTCTACGATAAAATAATGTTAGTTGTGGATAGGCTTCAATTAAGAGACCAATTAGATACAATGTTACACAACATGAACATTCAAAAAGGAATGTTCGCTGAAGCATATGATAAAAAATCTTTCACAACAGCATTAGCCAGTGATAAAAGGATAGTAGTTGTAAATGTTCAGAAATTTGGTACTGTAAAAGATATTTTGGATAAATCTACAATTAAAAAACTATCTACCCTTCGCATTGCTTTTTTGATTGACGAAATACATCGTAGTAATAGTGGCGTTCAGCACGAAGAAATGATAAGTATTTTTGATGAATTACAAAGCAGTTTCGACAACAATTCTGACAATTCAAAAAAAACTCACAAAAAAAACCTAATAGTTGGCTTCACAGCTACTCCGAGTGACCACTCTTTAGCAAGGTTTGGTGAATTTAACAAGTATGCCGAAGCAGAGAAAATTTGGATACCATTTGACAGCTACACAATGAAAGAAGCCATTGAAGATGGATACGTTTTAAACCCAATCAAAGGAATAGTTCCTGTTTCTTCTAAAATGTATTTCGAGAAACCCGAAAATGAATTAGAAGGATTTGAAGGCGATACAGGCTATGAAGATGTTCCAGACAATACAGATACTGGCTTTGGAGCAGATGGTAAAAAATACGCCATTCGTAAAAAGAAAATTTATGCCAATACTCAAAGGATAGAGGCAATTTCTCATTTCATTGTAGAGAGGTTAGTTTCTACCGTCTACCACAACATTAGAGGTACAGCTAAAGCGATGTTAGCAACAACCTCTATTTCTAATGCAATCAAATACGAAGGTTTTATTAAAAAACATTACAAAGAAATTACCAAGCAAAAAAAATACGAAAGATTTAAAGATGCTCCTATTTACATTCTTTATTCTGACACTCAAGACCAGCCAAGTTGCAACAGTAGCAATGACGGACTAAATGAAAAAACAGCCTTGCAAAACTTTAAACTTGCAAAAAACGGATTAATAATAGTCGTTGATAAATTACAAACTGGATATGACGAACCAAAACTTCATACCTTATTTCTCGACAAAGAAATTAAAGGAATCAACGCCATTCAAACCATTTCAAGAGTAAACAGAGTTACCAAGTACAAGAACGACTGTAAAATTGTTGACTTCTCATACAAGAATGTAAACATTCAAAACATCAAAGCAGCATTTGAGCATTTTAGCAATGTCGTAGTATCAGATTTCGACCCATTAGGCGATGAAGAAAAATTGGAAATATATTACAAGGAATTAAAAGAGCATTCCTTATTGGCTTCTCAGTTTCCAAATTTTATAAAATATAATCAAAGCATCAAAGATATAAACTTGATTTTAGAAATGCAGAATGCCTTTTCTGATTACATCAGAAAAAACAAAGCAGATGCTAAAAAACTAAAAAGCACAATCAATAAATACTTCAATATTTTAAACTTAATTGAGTTTGTAATTGAATTAGATGCAAAGTACAATGACACTCTATTTTTAACCTATCTACGGAAGTTTAACAATGAGTATAACAACATATATAAACCAACTGACATAATAGATGATGTTGAAATTTACTTTGATAATAAAATAGGTATTATAGCACCATTAGATTATACAACAAAGCCTGTTAAATCTTCTAAATCTGACGACACTCCTGGCACTTATGGTAATAAATTCAAATACAATATTCTTAAAGTAATAGAAAAGCGGAATAAAGAAGAAGAGGCTATTGCGGAGATGATAAAAGACTTTGAAATCAAGATAGATGCCTTTTTTGATTACATTAAATCAGATGATTTTGGAAAGAGATTAATTGCTAAAATCACAGATGATGGCAATTCATTTAGCCAAGACGAAATTTATGGCGATTTCTCTAAAATATACAGAAAACACATCATTCTCAATAGAGATCTAGGAGAGTTTTTCAAAAGAGAAACAAAAGACAGCTTAACCCAACTTTGCGATGATTTTGAAACCACTTTAAAAGAAAATGATAGGGATGAAAAATCGGTTAACTAATGAAAATAGATTTTTAGATTAATTCAAAAAAAAGAAAAGCAATGATTTCTACTCACTTAGAGCGAATTTCACTAGACCTTAGCAATTTTTGTACTAAATCCTGCGATTTTTGTTATAATAATAGTTCAACTTCGGGCATCAATTTGTGGAAAACAAACGAGGTGATTGAACTTGCCCTTGATTGTTCGAAAAACGGAGTAAAGGCTTTCTCTTTAGGTGGTGGCGAACCCTTTGAATACAAAGGGGTTTTTGAAATTATTTCTGCTCTTACGCCTCATCTTTTTGTCAGCATTACAAGTAATGGCATACCTCTTTTTAATGATGAGGTTTTTAGGTTACTTGTGAAAAATCGTCCCGACAAAATACACCTCACTATTCATGATCCAAACAATCAAAATGAAGTTCTTGAAACCATTAAAATGTTGAAAAGGATAAGTCGATACGATATTAAAACTGGGATAAATTTATTAATATCGAGTCATCAAATAGCGGAAGCAAAAAAACTGACCCAAAAATTATATTCTATCGGATTTACTGAGAAAAACATCATTTTCATTCCCCGAAAATTCAATTTAATTCCTACTGTCAAAGAAGTTGCAGAAGTTGCTTCACGTCCTAATTTTCAATCAACGAGCTGTTTAACAAGCTGTACCATCAGTAAGCAATTTTGTTCCATAAGTTGGGATAAAAAGATTGGATTTTGCTCATTTAGTCCGAGTAAGGCAATTATTGAAGCATACAATTACCAAAGTGTTATTAAAGCATTAGAAAGTATCACATTTAAAACCTGTTTAAAATGAAAGAAATTGACTTTCCTGCTGGACACAGCATGGATACAGAATGGTTTGCCGTGGATAAAGATGGTAATATTGCTGCTTTCCTTTCTTCTGATTCAGGATTTGTTGCTGCTTCTTGTAGAATAGAGGGTTATTTCTATGAATTTCTTAGATTAAATTCAAAACCTTTATCCAAATATTTACGAGAGTTTACTTTGAGTCAGGAGCTTGTTGAAGCAATACTTAGCAAATGCAAAGTCGAAAATCTTAAAATCCTTTTTGATGAGATTGCTGAATTTGATGGTTTTTTATTTACAGGATTTTTCGTACTAGCAGAGGGCTATAAATGGGAAGATTTGCAGTTTGAAAAACACTTGAAAAATGAAGAAAACAAAAATGATTTTGTTTTTCAGATTTCTCATCAACATAGATTATATTACATTAATGATATATACAATTTAAAGCAAGCTTTTCAACAAGCAGTTCAAGCCGAAATCATTATTTCATGTGTTGATTCCCTCTGGGACATTTTTGAAGGCGATATTGAAAAAATAAATGCTGTCCATTTTGGACTTTACTATTATGAAAATCAATATTCTTACGAACCTTATGTCCGGAAATTTGCTCCAAAACACGCTTTGAATGTGAAGCATCTTTCGCAAGAATTAAAAGAAAACTTTGCCACATTCAAACAAGTATCCTTTGAAAAAAACAATTATGTGCAACCATATGAGTTTTTACCTTGCAACATCTACGATACATATATTTTGCATGATGATGTTTCTACTGATAGTTTACACAAATACGCATCCGTTAAATTATCAGATAATGAAACAATAGCGTATTGCAAAATATTTTTAAAAGACTTGTTAAAGGAAGAAATAGGTGTGGGTTGGGCTTGCGGTAAATGTGAAGATACAGATATATTAAAGTCCTCAAATTCGATGATGGAAGCGTTTATTGATTATCCACCTGTATTTGTAATTGACACTAGAATTGAGTTTAGAGATTATGATTACATCTCAAAATTAAGAAGTGAAATCATAAGTAGAATTGGACTAACCGTAGAGCATTGTTACATTACAAGTTGCATAAAGTGTGTCAATGATGAAAAAAAATATGATGAAGCGGAATTGAAATTGCGATTTAAAAATTGTTTCGATAAAATGGAAACGGAAATCAAAATAATTCGTCCTTCCTTTGTCATTTGTGTGGGAGAAACTACATTCAACATTCTTAAAGAGGAATTTAACATTAAAATAGAGCAATACAAATCGGCAGTTATTACTGAAATAACTATTGCTGGTTCAACTTTGCCCATTTTATTAACCGATTGTATCGACGGAAATCATGAAAAACTAAATGAGTATTCTAAAACAATACCCAAATTAATTCCTGAAATACCCATAGAAACATCAAGGGTGAAAAAGGATTAAACGATTTTCTCAACAGATTTTCTATCAAAGCCTTGACTTTTCTCAAAAAAAGTATTACCTTTGCTTTGTCGTTCCGCTGGAGCTTCAATGAATGAGTGTTTTAATGTTTTTTCATTAAAACATATTGCTTTATAATATCGATTCTGTGAGATTCGATAATCCTGCCCCCCTTTAGTTGCAAAATTAAAGGGGGGACGTGCTTTAAAGATTATCTATAACAGAAATAGTAACAAGTAGATAAAAGAAAATCATTTATTAAGTTTCAGATTCCTTTATAATTTATAAAAAACGAAACTCAACTTTTAGAAAACAGTGGATTTCTTTCTAATATCATTTTCCCAAAGCATACACCCTATTTTCAGCTTTCCAATTTTTTAGTTTATTTCTAAGTTAATATGAGTGAGTCCTTCTGCGAAAACTCAGTGTTTAAAGTACGAGAGCTGCGTACATTTGCTGTGTATTTATGATTGTCAAGTTTAGTGGATGTCTAGAATTTTCGAGTACGAGGCATTTTTGTCAAAATGATCATGAGTTTACTCATGTAAATGATTGAGAGTTTTGACAAAAATAACGAAGTAATCGGACATTATAGACGAACACTATTTAGAATGAGTGAGAAGATTGAGGAGGTTTATTTAAATACAAAAGGCAGCCAAATCCCCACCCCTAATGCTAGGCAGTTTTAGTTTGACGTTAGTAAAAAAGAGTAAAATATAGTTTTATTTTAGCTTGCCTGCATTTCGGGGTTTGCATGGTCTTTGTCTGCCTTTCTTCCCCCCACCGCACACAAGGCTCATTATTCTCCGAAGAAAAAGTACATTTATGCCTTGTCTCCAAAGCTACTTAAACATAATATACATTATAGTACTTGCTCACACCTAGTCCTCGCGTCCTATAATGGAGTATTATGTTAAGTAGCCGCTTAGAAGTTTATTTAAGGCTTTTATCCAAGAGAAGCTATTTGGCTGGCACAATTTATTGCATTTAGTTTATTTATAAGCAGGGGATTTAAAAAGGCAAAAGAGCTTTATCCCAAAGCCCAACAGCAGCATTGTTTTTTTGGTAAAAGAAATATATTATTATCCGCAAAAAGGGCGGTTTCCGTTCATGTCAATTTAAAAATTTCTTTCTTTCGACTTCATTCGCTCAGCACATGTTCCAAAGAAGTCACATAAGCTTTGCTCTTTTCGCTCATTCTTTCAATTTTAAAATATGCCATTTCACGCCATCCGCTGAATCCTTTTTATGCGGTCATGCAGCTTTTTGGGCTTCCCAACTTTTATCCATTTGCCTTTTAAATCACCCTGCTTGTTTATTTTGAAAGCAAAAATATGCGCCAGCCGTGATTTTAGTAAGAAGATTTAGTAAGATTATTTATATTATAAAAAAATTGGAAAGCAGAAAATACAGCATTATCCCCATTGCGACCACCCATTCCTTCGACTCGCCATAAAAGAATCTTCCTGAAAGGTTTTCCCAAACATGAAAGGCAGCCAAACCCCACATTCAGAATTAAAAACAGAGAGGATGTTTAAAGTTGTGCTTAAAAGTGAAAAAAGTTCGGTAATAAGTTCGGGGAAAAGTTCGGGGAATTTATGGCATGAAATAAATAAAAAATCAGTTCAAAAACCTCCACCTCTCGTACAGGGCAGTTTGAAATTATATTAAAATACAGATGAACAACTAATTATTATTTTATGTCGCAAATATTTACTATTTTTGCGACAAATAAATCAAATAATCATGACTGAAAGTGTTGAATATATGATACTTGCCAAAATAAAGAAAGCCAAGAGGGGGGCGCTTTATTTTACCGAAGATTTCTTGCGTTTTGGTACAGCTAAAGCTGTTTCCAAAGCATTAGAACGCTTGGTCAAAAAACAGGAAATTAGTCGTATTGCACGTGGAATATACACACGCATAGAAACGGATCCCATTCTGGGAGAGCTAAAACCAAGCACCGAAGCCATTGCAAAAGCAATTGCAAAACGTGACAAAGCACGCATTGTACCAACAGGAGCATTGGCTCTTAATGCCCTTGGATTATCTACACAAATGCCGATGAATGTAGTTTATCTTACCGATGGTGCAGCCCGTAAAATCACCATAGGCAAACGAACCATCTTATTCAAAAAAACGGTCCCAAAAAACTTAGCTACCATAGGAGAAATTAGCAGTTTGGTTATTCAGGCACTCAAAGAGATTGGCAAGGATAACGCAACCGATCAGGAAATACAAATCATTGCAAAACAGCTTAAAAATGAAAAGCAAAGCAGACTAGAACACGACATACGTCTTGCCCCTGAATGGATTAGAATAATAATGAGAACCGCATTAAAGAAAACTAAAAATGAATAGATGGCATCAATTTTCGGCAGAAACTAAAATAAACGCCTATACTCAAATAGCCGAACAAACAGGCATGGCGTCGTATGCCGTAGAAAAAGATTGGTGGGTAGTACAAACCCTCGCCATTATCTTTGAAACAGAAATAGGAACATATCTCGTATTTAAAGGGGGAACATCCTTAAGTAAAGCATGGAAACTTATAGATAGATTTTCGGAAGATGTTGATTTAGCTATAGATAGAAACTTCTTTCATTTTGAAGGCAATTTATCCAGAAGTCAACTTACCACCCTACGAAAAAAGGCAAATACATACATCCGTAAAACACTTTATCCACAATTAGCAAACAAGTTTTTAGAAAAAGGGCTTACAGATGTGAAAATTGAATTAGTTGAAGCAGATTCATCGGATCAGGATCCAGTTATTATTGAAATTTATTATCCAAATTTAATTACCTCGCCAGGTTATATTCAGCCAAAGGTTCAAATTGAAATTGGCTGTCGCTCCTTAAGAGAACCGTTTACACAAAAATCATTTGCATCACTCGTAGATGAATTTTATCCAGAAGCTACATTTGCTCAAGCCGAAATTTCCATTCCAGTAGTTAATCCTGAAAGGACCTTATTAGAAAAAATATTTCTATTGCACGAAGAATTTCAACGTCCTGCGGATAAAATAAGAGTGAACCGTTTAAGCCGACATTTATACGATATCTATAAATTGTCTAAAACTAACTTTGCACAAATAGCACTTCTCGACAAAGAGCTATACCAAACCATTGTTAGTCACAGATATAAGTTTGCTAAATTAGGTGGGGTTAATTACAACCTACATCAACCACAATACATTAATCCAATACCACCAACAGAACTTTTAGAAGCATGGAAAAAGGATTATACAACCATGCAAGAACAGATGATTTATGGCGATTCGCCCACATTTGAGGATATGCTTAAAGAAATTAAAGAGTTTATAATTAAAGTGAATAAGTTAGATTGGAAATTTTTAATTCAAAGCAACAATTCACAAACATCCAACAATTAGATTATGATAGATATCTAATTTAAAAAAGACATAGAAAAAATCTCAGAAACGCATCCTCCTAAAAGCTTTATCCAAAAGTTTTGATTACCATTTGAAAAACCAACGGCAAATTTAATTCCCCATCGCTCTTGCAAGCTTATACAAAGTTTTTGAAAAAAAATCTCCACCCTCTGGGTCGTATTTTTTATTCAAAAAAGCTTGCAATTCGACTCCACGCACAATTTCTGGTGCCTATGGTTTTTCAAATGTTTAAATATGTTTTACCGAGTTTGACTGAGCGAAATCACATCCCATCCAAAAAATAAAACCCAGCTGACATTCCATCCAAGCCAGGACAAAAAAACATCATTTTATATTTTTCAAATGGATCTCACACTTAATTTGAAAAAAGATTATATCAATTAAATTATGTATTCGGAAGCAAAGCAATGCTAAACCATCATACACCCTTGATAATCTGTTTGTTATGCTTGATTTTTCACAAGCAATATATTATCTTTGTGAAGTTCAATAACATAAAACCTCATAATCATGCTAAACAACGTAATAAACTTCGTCCTTGGCTCTGTTGCAACTGCTGCTGCAGCTTTATCTTTAGGTGACATAAATCCAGATCAATTTAGTTCATTTGAAGATTTGATAAAATACATCATTAGTATCGTTGGCGGTATTCTCGCCACAATAATCATAAACATTCTCAAAAAGAAATTCCCTGATTGGTTTGTTACAAATCTCAAACGGAAAAAGTAAAATTCAAACCCGTATCAAGTCCGTATCAACACCGCTTGAAAAATCAAATAACTACTTCAAATCTACCTTATACTAACTTAAAACATCTTAATCATGGCTATTGTACAAAATCCCATCACAGGACGTACCAGAGGCAAATTTGCCACTGCAGTTTTTTCAAAACAATTTGGCAAAAACACGATGCGTTCAAAACCTGCTTCCGTAGCAAACCCACGTACCCAACTCCAAAAAGAACAAAGAGCAAAATTTGCTCTTATGGTTGAATTGTCCAGAATGTTCTTACCCTTCCTCAAAACCAGCTTGAAAAATGCATCTGTTGGAATGTCTGAATTCAACACGTTTATGAAAATAAACATCAAAAATGTTATTACAGGCACTTTCCCTGATTATGCAATTGACTTTGAAAACCTTCTGGTCTCAAAGGGCTCTTTAACTGGTGCAGATATGGCGACTGCCACTGCTACTGCAGGCTCTGCAGTAGAAATAGTTTGGAATGACAACACAGGTGTGGGCGATGCTCAAAACATGGATAAAGTTCTAGCTTTAGTTATCAATCCTGAAAAAGGTTATGCCATTTCAAGTATTGCGACTACAACTAGAGCTACTGAAACTCTTGAAATCGATCTTCCTGCTGATTGGGCTTCTGACAATGTTTATGTTTACATCTCTTTTATAGCGGATGGCAGCACCAAAACTTCAGACAGTTCTTTCCTTGGTGAAATTTCGATTTTTGCTTAAATCTCTTTTCTCTCTGTAGTTCTCTTTTCTCGGGAGCAGCTTTTGGGATCTCCCATTTTCTGCTCCCTCTCTTTTTCTCTTTTTATCTTAAATATTATTTTTTATGGCACGTATAAAACAAGGATTTTTAGGCAATGCTTCTGGTAAACTCGGAAATATTGTCTTTTCAAAATGGAGAGATTTACAAACAGCTCGACAATATCAACCTGACATCGCGGATGCTAAATCCCCAGCACAAATAAAACAACGTTCTCGAATGATGGCCTTATTGCAGTTCTTAAAACCACTGAATAAGAACTTTATCAAGTTCTATAATTCAAAGGATTGCAAGGGTTCAACACCCTGGGCAAAAGCAATAAAGGATAATATGAGAGCCGTTTCCGAAGATGGCTGCATCATTCCGCAAAATGTGTCTTTCGGCAGTCCGAAATTTCAAAAACCTGAAATCTTAGACGCGCTATACGACCCTTTCATTGACCGTTTAACCATCAAATTTAAAAAGTCAGAATTTACAGGTAAAAATGAAAAATTTCCAAACTTCTTCACTTCAGTCCTGGGCAGATATAAATCTGCTGACGATTCAATAAATTTTGACACTCGACATCTTTTAAAAACATGCATCAATCTTCAATTTGAATGTTATTCCTGGGATGGACAATGCGAACACACCTGGGCAAATTATTATTCTGATGGATGGCTTTGGTTTGTATATGTTGACAGTGATTGCATGGGATCCATTGCTTCATCCAATTGGGTTCCTTCGGAGCCATCATATTTTAAACCTCGTCTTTTAGTCGAAGATTTCAACACGGATGTTATTAGAGATTTGGTACCAACGGAATCAATATCTTGGTCTTTTGACAAAAAAGAAGAAAATTGGTTCATGAGTGCATCTATTGACCTCGAAAAAACTAAACTTACAGATTCTCAGGATTATATTATTAGAATTTGGGCATTAGTTTTTGCCGAAGGAGAAACAATGATTTCAGAATCTTTAGACTTAGATTTATCTCAAACCACACAAACATTTGAAATAGGGGACAAGGATTTAAGTGGTAGCGGGATAATTTTATACACCATAATAAATAATGAAGGAGAACAGGTAAGCTGCTTTAATCGTATTTATATAAATAGTGGCACCGACAATGTTATTCATGATTACCATGAACAGCTTTTTGATTACAACTATGCATCCCCTTTGACCTTTGTCTTAGACGATAACAAAACTGCTTTCTGTGGTTCAATTGATGAGCTTTTTGGTGAGTTTATAGAGTTGTACAATCAAGGTCTTATTTTTGACCATTCCGATAACCCTGTGGAAGAAACTCGAACTTTAAGAGTCTCTATTGATGGGGATGGAACTGTTGACGTGGATGGACAAATAGGAAGAGGTGATAACGTGTATTATTTCAAGCAAGACCAAATTGCCTATTTAACATTAATGCCCTCTGAAGGATATGAGCATAAAGAATGGAGTGGAGATGATGCGGGTTTTCTTGAACAAGTTTCTGAAAACACGTATTCTATTCCAATGATAAAGAACCGTTCACTCTTGGTTTCCTTCACCGCTAAAAGTAAATAATTTTAATTCTTTTTTTAATCTTTAAATCAAAACTCATGGAAGAAAAATTCGATTATCTAAAATTCAAATGCGACATATACAGTGTCGATGGCATGCTTATTAGAACTGTTCGTGTCAATAGCGAACATCTTTTCTATGGACCAGACTTAGTTGTTAATCAAGATTATTATATTATCTTTTCGTATGATGGTATTTTGATTCATGCTATACTTTTCACAAGCTCACAAGCTGGCAAAGTTGTATATCTTTCTCCTGCTCAAATCATTTTTAAATATGAATTAGAAGATTTTCCAAATAATCTTATGCAGGTTATCAAGCCTATGATGAAGAAACATAATGATTTTCATATTCCGAATATGTCATGGGATGCAACCGGCATGGATCAATATAAAGCAAAACCCCAACCCAAGCCTAAAAAGTCTGGCTGCAAAAAACGTCCTGGTAAGTTCAAAGCAGGGAACGAGCTTTCAGGACAAGTAAAATAATTATACTCAAACAACTCCCATCACTCCCAAAACTAAAAAGGACACCCTAATGGGTGTCCTCTTCTTTTTGGCTTGTTTCTAATACATTGCATAAACCTTAGCCATATCTTTACTAATTAATGTATCAACAACCTTTGCATATCGTTGAGTCATATTTATACTGGAGTGTCCAAGCATCTTGGACACCACTTCTATTGATACCTGATTCGATAAAGTCACTGTGGTTGCAAAAGTATGTCGAGCTGTGTGAGTGCTTAAACTCTTTTCAATTCCGCATAAATCAGCAATTTCTTTCAAATAAGCATTCATTTTCTGATTGCTTGCAACTGGAAGTACTCTCCCCCCCTGTAACAACAGCGGATTATCTTGATATTTATTTAATATTTCAATAGCTGGACGAAGCAAAGGAATGCTGCAATTATTTTTGGTCTTTTGACGCTTTATTTCGATCCACAACTTTCCATTTTTATCAATAATGTTCTCAGGCATTAATTGCTTTACATCGATAAAAGCTAGACCAGTGAAGCAACAAAACAAATAAACATCTTTAACCTGCTGAATTCGCACATTACTAAATTCTTTTTTCATCATCAATTCAAGTTCAGTTTCGTTCAAATATGCGATATCAACCTCATCATTTCGGAACTTGATATTAGTAAACGGGTCTTTATTCATAAAACCATTCCCAAAAGCTATTCTAACGAGCTTCTTTATTATTTTCAGGTACTTTACTGCAGTATTGTTGCAACAGCTACGAACGACCTTTAAATACGTCTCAAAATCACTAATAAGCATTGGAGTTATCTCCTCAAATTCCACATCAGACTTATTGTATTTATATTTCAGGAATTCGCTCAAGCATTTTCGCGTAATAAAGTACCGATTTACTGTACCCTTGACATAATCAATATCAATAAGTGTTTTGCATTTTTCATTATGCTCATCAAAAAAGTTCATGAATGTCTGAGTGTTATTTGCCACACCCAAGTAGCTGTTTTTCAAGTCGAGGGCAGTAATGCGAAGCTTTCTTTCCTCCATTGAGATTTTAATATCTCGAATATGCGATTTCACTAATTCAAGAAAATCATTGATTTTCTTAGCTTCTTTGGTATTTCCCGCAGCGCATCCTCTGACAAAGTCCCAATTATCTTCTAAAATCTCGCTTTGTACCACAAATTCAGCACGTTTACCATCAATAGTGATTCTTCCATAAATTGGAAGATTTCCGTTTTTTTTCCTTTTTGCTCTCTTGGCGTAAAAAATTACGCTGTAAATTACTCTTTCCATCTCTTTAAATTTAGGTTATAAATGTACTAATTTTAGAGCGAAAGTCCACTATGCAAACCACTGTTCTACAGCGAAATAACACCTCATTCGGGTACCTTTTTTAGTCTTGATTTTTGGTAACCGAATAGGGCACCCCTTTTATGCCTTTTTATACCGATTATAGCACTAATAAGACAAAAAAAAATCGCTGATAACCTTGGTTATCAGCGATTTGCGTCTTATTGCGTTTACAATTAGTGTTCCAGCTGGGATTCGAACCCAGGACCCCATCCTTAAAAGGGATGTGCTCTACCTGCTGAGCTACTGAAACTTTCTTTTTTAAGAGAGTGCAAAGGTAAATGAATATTTTTAAACAGCAAATGTTTTTGAATAATTATTTTGTTAATTATCGTATAACGCTGATTTAAAATAAGTTTAATTGCTGTCAAAGCGTGGGTGATACTGCAACATTGTCTCTCGTAAAAAACTTCTGTCTAAATGAGTATAGATTTCAGTTGTGGTAATCGATTCGTGCCCGAGCATCTCCTGAATAGCCCTCAAATCTGCTCCTCCCTCAATTAAATGCGTTGCAAAAGAGTGACGAAATGTGTGCGGACTGATGGTTTTTTTTATCCCAGCCATCAATGCTAGTTCTTTCGTTATATTAAAAATCATTATTCTCGATAGTTTTGTGCCTCTTCGATTCAAATAGATGATATCTTCGTTTCCTTTTTTAATTTGTAAATGATTTCGAATGTGGTTTACATACAATATTATATTATTCATTGCAGCTTCTCCAATTGGCACAATGCGTTCCTTGTTTCCCTTGCCTATAATTTTGATATATTCTTCCTCGAAATGTAAATCGGATAATTTTAAGTTACATAATTCCGAAACTCGAAGTCCGCATCCGTATAATGTTTCGATGATAGATTTGTTTCGTTGTCCTTCGGGTTTGCTTAAATCGATTTGAGAAATCATATTGTCAATTTCTATTAAACTCAAAACTTGAGGTAATTTTCGACCAATTTTTGGAGTCTCCAGAAGTGAAACGGGATTTTTAGAGATAACGTTTTCGATTAACAGATACTTATAAAAACTTTTAATTCCAGAAATAATTCTCGATTGACTTCTTGCCGATATTCCTAATTCTGTTATCCATTTTAAAAAATGCTGAACGTCGTCGAGTTTTACTTGATTTGGCGGTTTTGATTGGTTTGTAAGCTCCAAAAACTGAATTAATTTCTCTACATCATGAATATATGCCTCAATAGAATTTGAGGAAAGTGATTTTTCGAGTATTAAATACGATTTAAAGCCACTGATGTATGAGTCCCAATTCATTGATTGACAAAGTTTTGTAATAGTTAACACAAAAGTAATCAAAAAAAATGAAATATTTTTTTTAAAATGCTTGTATAATTTCAAAACTTGATATATCTTTGCAAACTCAAAACAACTCAAAACAAGACGTGTTTTGATAATAAGGTTCGGTAGTTCAGTTTGGTTAGAATACGTGCCTGTCACGCACGGGGTCGCGGGTTCGAGTCCCGTCCGGACCGCAAAAAGGCTTCACTTTGTGAAGCCTTTTTTATTTTCAAAATTTAAAATTAAACTACGGATATTCCTCCAAATAAAAACTGTTATGAGTTTGGCTTTTATTTTTCTTCAAGTCTTTGTTAAAAACCTTTTCTGTCATTATTCTCATTAGTTTTTTAAAGAATATTCGATTCCGAAAATATGCAAATCCCCAATCACCGATAATAAAAAGTATGAAAAATAAAAGCGTGTAGTGAATATCATAGGTCGAAAACAAAAAAATTAGAGAAAGAATAGTGCTTTTACCTCAAATTCGGTAAGTTGAAATTTCATACTCAACCTGAAACGTTCTGTTTCTTGTATTTTCAATTTTCAAGAATCCACCATCAATTGAATGCATCAATGAAAAAGGCACACGAATGGTAAATATGCGATTGTCAAAATCAATCCTGTTTTTGCCTAATGTAATGTATTCCGATCCACTCCATTTTAATTCCTCATTCACTATTTCAAGCATTTTACTGACTTTGCTCGAATGATATGGCTTTTCGATGGTTCCTTTATAGGTAATTTGAAATGGAAACATGTTGTAATGTATTTAAATTTATAGATTTATAAACAATTGTAGTATTCTCCGATTAAGTTTTAATAATTTAAAAGTGTTTTGAAGGATTGTTCAATTCTAAAATAATCTAAGTTTAAGCAGTTTTTCATATTTATTAACTTAATTATTTATGTTTTATTATCTATAAATGAGTACTTTTGAAGATTGAAATAAACTATATAATTATAAATAATTTAAAAACATGAAAAAACAAAACCCTTTTAAAAAGTTGAATCGATTCATTCAACTTTTTCTACTAATGTTGATTATGGCTCCGAATTTGAATAGCCAAACATTGATGTATTATTGGAACTTTAACCAAAATATCCCTGCATCAGGTATTAACTGGACGGCTCCAATTGCCGACACCATTAACGGTGCTCATTTAACTTACAACTTGGTAAATGCAGTAAGTTTTGGAGGTACAGCCTTTAATGCTGCTCCTGGTGATGTCGTTAATGGAGGCAGCTTTTGCCCTACGGGAGGTGCTGCAAATGTTAATAATGGAAAATATTTGCAATTAAATATCCCAACAACTGGGTATAATGACATTTCTGTTAATTATGTGGCACGTAGAACTACATCTGGATTTAATAGTCAAGTGGTGGAATATACAATCAATGGAACCGACTGGGTTGTAAAAGAAACGATAGACTTGTCCTCATTTAGTATTGGCTCTAGCTGGATAGCAACACAAATCATAAATATCGATTTTATCTCAATTCCTGCTGTCAACAATAATGCAAATTTTGCAGTAAGAATAAAGTTTAATGGTGCAACCACAGAAACTGGTAATAATAGAATTGACAACATCAAGGTTCTTGGAAATGCTCCAACTACTCCTTATGCTGTTAATTTTAGTGTAGTAGGTACAAATGGCACTCTTGGTGCAAAAGTAGATAATGTGGATATTACTACTGGAGATTTAGTCCAATCGGGTAAAAATATTGTTTTTACAGCTACTCCAATTGCTGGATATCGAGTTAAAGAATGGATTATAAATTCAACAACTGTTTCTGGAAACACCAGCAATTCATTAACAATTACAAATTTGCAAGAAGTTTTAACTGTAAGTGTTGAGTTTGAAATGGCTCCTACATATGCATTAACTTTTAGTGTAGTTGGTGGTACAAATGGAACTATCGCTGCAACGGTTGATGCAGCAAATATAACAAGCGGAACATTAGTTGATGGTGGTAAAAATATAGTTTTCACAGCTTCTCCAACTGCTGGATATCAAGTTAAAGAATGGAAACTTAACTCATCAATTATTGCTTCAAATGTAACTAATTCCTACACATTATCAAGCCTTTCAGCAATATCAGATGTAACTGTTGAATTTGAATTGATTCCTGCTGCCAGTGGCTCTTTAGTTATCAGCCAATACATTGAAACATATACCGGGTCAAATCCTAAAGGAATTGAACTTTGGAATAAAACAGGTGCACCAATAGATTTTTCGGCAACAAATTTATTTATCAAACAGGGTACAAATGGTTTAGCCCCAGTAAATGTCGATACAATTAAAACTGGAGTTTTGGCCAATAATGCTGTTATTGTTATCGGAACTTCAGATTTACAAACCATCACCGTAGCCAATGGAGCAACTTTTTCCGAAAAATCTTTTACATTTAATGGTGATGATGCACTCGAAATATGGCTTGGTTCAGTTAAACATGATGTATTTGGCAATCCTGGTTCTGACCCAGGCTCTTCTTGGATGGGTAATGGGATTTCTACTGCAAATCAGAATATTTCGTTAAAACCTGGTATAATTTCTGGAAGTTTAACTGGTTGGACGGATCCTAGTTTGCGTTTTGATACAGCTTCAACATTTAATTCCATGGTTGGATTTGGTTTAGCTCCAGTTATTCCAATTTATCATGCGGTTAATTTTAGTTTAGTAGGCACTAATGGTTCAATTTCAGCAAGCGTTAATAATATACCTATTAATTCAGGCGACACCATCATTGAAGGTAAAAATGTTGTATTTACTGCAACTCCTGCTGCTGGTTACCGTGTTAAACAATGGACATTAAATACAACAGTGGTTGCTGGCAATACTTCTAATACAGACACCATTATTAATTTAACCCAAGCTTCTACAGTTACAGTTGAGTTTGAACTAATTCCTACATTTGCTCTTACATTTAGTGTTGTTGGTACAAATGGTACAATTTCAGCTACTGTTGATGGAGCTCCAATTACTACAGGAGATTTAATTGATGCAGGAAAAAATGTAATTTTCACAGCTATCCCTACTGTTGGATATAAAGTTAAAGAATGGAAATTAAATACAGTAGTTGTTGCTGGTAATATTAGCAATACAGATACTTTATTCAACATACAAGCAATTTCAAACGTAACGGTTGAGTTTGTGGTAATTCCTACTTATGCTGTAACATTTAGTGTTGCCGGAGCAAACGGAACTTTGACTGCAACAATGGATGCAGGCAATTTAACAAGTGGAACTTTAGTTGAAGAAGGAAAAGTTATAGATTTTACTGCAACTCCTGCAGTTGGATACAGAGTTAAAGAATGGACTTTAAACACAGCTATAATTTCAGGAAACTCAACAGATTCATATTCTATTCCTAATTTAGCTCAAGTATCCGTTGTAACGGTTGAGTTTGAAGCAATTCCAACTTACACAGTAACATTTACCGTAAAAAATTCAGCTGCTGTAGATATCACAAATGCAGTGATTACGTTTAATGGAGTTGAAAATGTAGCTGGAAATTATGTTTTTTCTAATGTAAATGCTGGAGCTTATACATATAGTGTTGCTGCCCCTGGTTATCTTGCACTAGGTAGTACAAATATTAATATTACTGCAGATGTTACAGAGCCTGTTGTTTTACTTGATTTACCTGCTCCAGCAACTCTTCCTATATTCTATTCTGGTCCTTGGATGTCAGGTTTGCCTTCAGGTTGGTATCAAACAGGTTTAGGTGCCGATTATACAGCTGCTGCTGCAAAATTTGATAATACAGCAGATATGTTAACAGTTAATTTTAATTCTTCACCCGACTCATTAATTTATACTGTTAAAGCAAATGTAACTGGCACATGGACAGGTACTTTTGATGTATTAGAATCAATTGATGGTGTATCTTGGACAACTGTAGTTTCATACACTTCTCCTGGTGCAGTTCCAACCACAGCTATTACAGCTCGGTATAAAATATTATCAACATCACGTTGGGTACGTTGGATTTATACTAGCAAAGGTAACGGCAATGTTTCTTTAGATAATGTGTATATTACAAAAGAAGCTTCTTTTTATCCTGTTAATTTCGCTGTTACAGGTAGTAATGGAAGTGTTTCTGCAACGGTGGATGGTACACCAATTTTAACTGGTGCAATGGTTCAAGAAGGTAAAAATGTGATTTTTACTGCTGTTCCTAACAATGGATTTAGAGTAAAAGAATGGGTTAAAAATTCTGCCATAGTTTCAGGTGTTAATACAAATACTTATACCTTGTCAAATTTGGTTGGAGCAGCTACTGTAAGCGTTGAGTTTGAAGCTGCACCTTCTTATGTTGTCAATTTTAGCGTTCTTGGTGTAAATGGAACAATATCTGCAACTGTAGATGGAAATCCTATTGCCACAGGTGCTAATGTGTTCGAAGGTAAAAATGTTGTTTTCACTGCCGTTCCAAATGCTCATTTTGTAGTTAAAGAGTGGACAGTAAACTCAACCATAGTTACTGGAAATATAACAAATACGTACACATTGACAAATGTTGCTGCTACTGCTACTGTAAAGGTCGAATTTAAAATAGATGCAACTGGAATTAATAATGTAAGCCCAGTTACACTGAATGTATATCCTAATCCATCAACTGGAATATTTAATGTTTCTTCAGATAATAATTACAAATTAGATGTGATTGATATTTTGGGAAAAACAATCCTTAGCCAAGAAATTCAAAAAGGACAAACTACATTAAATTTATCCTCTTTCAATAGTGGAATTTATTTTGTTCGTTTTACCAATGCAACGGAATCGTTTGTTGTTAAAATTAAAAAAGCGAATAACTAATCATTTTTTATAAAAAGATAAAGAGGTTGGGTTTTCCCAACCTCTTTTTTTTACCCATTGTGTTGATTTTTTTCCGACTTCCGTAATTCCAAATCTTCCTCATCACGCCATACATTTGTTATTTCGGATGAAACGCAGTGGAATGAGGAATCTAAATCAAAATGTTTTTCAAACTATTTTGATTTAAGTAATGATATGACTAGGTATCAGCCAAATGTCGGATTAATATTTTAAACTATGACGCTGGAGGTGTCGAATGTAAATAGCCCCACAGATTGTTATTGAGCCTTTAGAAATGTAATGCGGGGTTATAATGTTCAATTTATTAATGATTTTGGCGAAAAATTTGCCTTGAAGATTGCAAGTTTTATGACAAAATCTAATCTTTTAAAATAAATATTCCGTAAGTTTTGGATTAAAATGTGTCTGAGTTACACAAAAAAAGGATTACATAATTTTACGTATCTAGTTTTGTGGCTATTGAAAAATGTATTTAAAAATTTGTGAAATCAAAGGGGTCTGGCTTTCTAAACCTCTTTTTTTACCCATTGCGTTGATTTTTTTGATAATTTCGCAAAAAAAAATATAAAATTATGGCTTTAAAATGTGGAATTATCGGTATAACTAATTCAGGAAAAACAAGCTTGTTTAACTGTATCTCAAATACAAAAGTGCAAGCAACCAACTTCGCTTTTAGCTCAAATAAATCAAATATCGGAGTATGCGATGTACCCGATAATCGTTTAATTGAAATCGATAAAATTATAAAAGCAGAAGAATTAGTATTTGTAAACATTGAAGTTGTAGATATACCCGGATTGGCAAAAGGAGCAAGCCATGGCGAAGGAATTGGAAATGCCTTTTTGGCAGATATTCGTCAGGTAGATGCTTTGATTCACGTTTTACGCTGTTTTGATGATCCAAATTTACCCCATATCGAAGGTTCAATTAACCCACTTCGGGATATCGAAATTGTGGATTTGGAACTTCAAGTGAAAGATTTAGAACAGATTGATAAAAAAATACATAAAACCGAAAAAGCAGTTAAAGTTGGGGATAAAGATGCTAAAAAAGCACTTGAAGTGCTTCATAAATGCAAACAACATCTCGAAAATTTTGAAAGTATTAGAACTTTAGAAATCAGTGATGAAGAACGAAAACATATTGCCGACTTAATGTTATTAACCGAAAAACCAGTAATGTTTGTTTGCAATGTAGATGAAAACAGTGCCGTTTTGGGAAATACATATTCACAAACCGTAATAGATAAATTTGCTGGAACCAATGAAAAAGTTTTGGTAGTAGCAGGTAAACTTGAAGCCGAAATTGCAGAGTTGGAAACCGAAGAAGAACGTCAAATGTTTTTAGAAGACATGGGCTTAAAAGAGCCAAGTGTGCATATTTTAATCCGTTCCGCATATAGTTTACTTAACTTAATTTCGTTTTTCACCGTTGGTGGAATTGAAAATCGTGCGTGGTCGGTACGAAAAGGAATGACTGCTCCACAAGCTGCTGGTGCTATTCATAGCGATTTAGAACGTGGATTTATTCGAGCCGAAGTAATAAAATTCAAGGATTTAATCGAATATCGCTCTGAAGTCAAATGTAAAGAGGCCGGCAAAATGAGCGTAGAAGGAAAAAATTATATTGTTCAGGATGGGGATATTTTACACATCCGTTTTAACGTATAATCGGTGTCCGTTTATAAAGTCCGATATTAGCTTTCTTTAATTGCCCTTGGTGATTCGCCTCGGCGAATGACCAACAAAGCATACATAATTAATACAATTGGTCATGGCTAGTTTGTAACTTGGCCATGGTTTGCCTATAGCTTGGTCATGTTGGTTCGCCACGGCGAATCACCAACAAGGACTGTATTTCATCCATGGAATTTTGAAGAAAATTTACACAAATTTACACTGTTTTTTATGTGCAACACTTTGTAGTAATTTCATTATTGTTTATCTTTATAAAATAAAATGAATACTCAATCTTTCGCCTAAATTATTTATCTTTGCAATTCAATCTCAATGAGTTTTGCTACATGTTTAATCGAAGGTATTTTGGCGAAAAAAAATTTGACAGACTTCTGATAGCAGGAATTAGCTATAAAAATGAGTTTAGGTATAACATTAAGTAGTCATATAAAATTATTAACTTTGCTTGTAGTTTGGGAAGAAATAAGAAACTAATTCCCACCTGAAAGCAAGCACCCAGAAGTTAAGCAAATCATTCAATAAAAAAAAGCTGTAAAAAATCACAGCTTTTTTTTTTGAATAAATTTCTAATAATCAGTACACTCCTTCATTCGATTTTCAATATTTGTTTTCCCTAAATCGAAAGCTTTATGAAAATCATGACATTTTTCTTTTTTCTTACCTAAAAAATCGTATTGTAAACCTCTATTCCAGTATGCATCGGCATAATCTGGATTTAATTCAATGGCTTTTGTAAAATCAGCAATAGCTCCTTTTGAATCTTTTAAATTCGACTTTATTGCACCTCGGTAATAAAATGATTCATAATGCTCGGGATTTAGTTTTATGCATGCTTCAAATTCTACCAAAGCTTCTTTGTTCTTCGACTGATCGAGCATTTTAAGTCCTTCAACGTAATGTTTCTTAAATTCTTTTTCTTTGTCTTGACAAGAAACTAAAAATAGTAAAAGTCCAAAAAACCAAAAGTATTTTTTCATAATTATTTAATAGGATGAAGTACAAAAATAAAATTAAAACAGATATAACTCGATTGCTTAAGATAAGTTAACAAAATGCTGTGATTTTTACTCCCATTGAGTTAAAAATCTTGATAAATTCGCTAAAAAAAATTACTTTTGAAATAAAAAACATGGCTACAATATCCATCGACTATAAAGGTGAATTTTTAAATGTTTGTCGGCACAATCAGTCGGGAACCGTTATAAACACCGACGCCCCAGTTGATAATCACGGCAAGGGAAGTTCTTTTTCACCCACCGATTTGCTTTGTAATTCGTTGGCAACATGCATGATGACAATTATTGGAGTAGCATCGGAAACCTATAATTTTGACGTTACAGGTACAAAAATGGACGTTACTAAAATCATGACCGCTAATCCACGCAAAGTGGGTGAAATTATCATCGAATTTTATTTTCCCGAAATTAAATATTCATCCAAAGAGAAAAAGATTATTGAAAAAAGTGCCGTTACTTGTCCTGTGTATTTAAGTTTAAATCAAGATGTTATCAAAACTATTCGCTTTCATTACAAAGATTAAATTATGAAAACATTAAAAATTGGAGTAGAGGGATACATGGAGCAAATTGTTGAATATAACAATACCGCTGCTTCTTATGGCTCGGGTTTGGTTGAAGTGTTTGCTACACCAGCCATGATTGGATTAATGGAAAAAACTGCTCAACTAAGTGTTCAGCCATTTTTATCCGAAGGTAACGCATCGGTTGGAACCGAAGTTAATATTAAGCATTTAAAAGCTACGCATATTGGCTCTATAGTTTATGCTAAAACAAAACTTATAGAAATAGATGGCAAACAACTAGTTTTTGAAGTTTCGGCTTTTGATGAGCAGGGTCAAATTGGTTCGGGATTTCATACACGATACATCATAAATACCGAGCGATTTATGGAAAAGCTAAAACAGAGATAAATTAATGTCAAATTACCTTACACTTTTTGTCGAAATTATTTTGCCACTGCCCATACGTGGAAGTTTTACGTATAGGATTCCGCAAGATTTAATAGGTAAAGCCGAAATAGGCAGGAGGGCAGTAGTTCAGTTTGGAAAATCGAAAATTTATTCGGGTATTATTTTGAATATACACGATAAAATTCCCGAAAAATATGAAGTTAAATATATTTTGGATGTTATTGACGATGAGCCAATTGTAAATATTAAGCAACTTGAATTTTGGAAGTGGATTTCGGAGTATTATATGTGTAATTTAGGCGATGTTATGCAAGCGGCTTTGCCTTCGGCAATGAAATTAAGCAGCGAAACACTCATTAGCATTCATCCTGATTTTGATGGCGATATAACAGATTTAAATCCTAAAGAACTTATTATTGCAAATGCGTGTTCGGATAATGAAAATGTGAAAATTTCGGATATTGGAAAACTTCTTGAGGTTCAAAAAGTTATGCCAATAATTAAAAATCTAATTCAAAAAAAAGTGATCCAAGTTATTGAATTACTTACCGATAACTATAAGCCCAAAATTATTAAATATATTCGTTTGGCTCAACAATATCAAAATAGCGAATTTCTTTTGAAGGAGTTATTAGATAAATTAAGCAACTCTCAGCGAACGTATAAACAAATGATGTTTTTGATGAATTTTTTACGATTATCAAATGGAAATATAAATGAAAGCATCGAAGAAAAGTTGCTTTATGAAAACCCTGAAATTTCCAAAAGTTCGTTAAAAACACTGATTGAAAAAGAGGTTCTGGAGATGCACGAACAGGTGGTTAGTAGGCTAGATTCGAGTGTTTTATCATCGATGTTGGTCGAAAATATCCAATATTCGGAAGCTCAAAAAAATGCCATTAACGATATTGATCATCATTTAACTGAAAAAAGCACCAGTCTTTTGTTTGGCGTAACAGGAAGTGGTAAAACCGAAATTTACATTCATTTTATTCAAAAAGCGATTCAAAAAGGCGAGCAGGTTTTGTTTTTACTTCCCGAAATTGCCTTAACGTCTCAAATTGTAAATCGTTTACGAAGTTTTTTTGGTTCAAAAGTAGGAGTATATCATTCTAAATTTAACGAATTTGAAAAAGTAGAAATTTGGAATGCTGTTCAAAACAAGAAAAAAGGAATTTTAAATCAATACTCCATTATTTTAGGAGCTCGGTCGTCTATTTTTTTACCATTTTCAAACCTTGGATTAATTATAATTGATGAAGAACACGATGTGTCCTACAAGCAATTTGATCCGTCGCCACGCTATCATGCCCGCGATTCGGCATTGTTGCTTGCTCAAATGCATGGAGCTAAAACAATTCTAGGTTCGGCTACTCCTTCGGTGGAAAGTTATTATCAAGCCAAACATAATAAATATGGTTTACATGTTTTAAGCGAGCGGTTTGGAAATGCGGTGTTACCCGAGGTTATAGTGGTGGATTTAAAAGAGCAGCAGCGAAATAAACTGATGAAATCGCATTATTCTTCGGTGCTTATGAAACACATTGCCGAAGCATTAGAACGCAAGGAACAGGTCATTCTATTTCAAAATCGAAGGGGTTTTTCTTCCCGAATTGAATGCGAAGATTGCCATTACACCATTCCTTGCAAATCGTGCGATGTTACCATGACATACCATAAAAAAAGCAGTATTTTAAAATGCCATTATTGTGGTTATTCGGTCGAAATACCCAAGCAGTGTCCAGTTTGTGGAAGTATAAAATTGAGTTCAAAAGGATTTGGTACCGAAAAAATTGAGTCGGATTTAGAAATTTATTTTCCCGAAGCACGAATAGTTAGAATGGATTACGACACTACGCGTTCCAAAAATTCATATCAACAAATTATTCACGATTTTGAAAATCATAAAGTAGATATTTTAATTGGCACACAGATGGTTACTAAGGGCTTAGATTTCGATTCGGTAAGTGTTGTGGGGATTATTAGTGCTGATAATTTGATAAATTTTCCAGACTTTAGAGCTTTTGAACGAAGTTATCAATTGATGGCTCAAGTAAGTGGTAGAGCTGGTAGAAAAGATATTCCAGGAAAAGTTATAATTCAATCGTACAATCCATCACATATCGTATTGAATTTAGTAAAAGAAAATTTGTACGACGAAATGTTCCGACTTCAAACGGATGAACGGAATAAATTTTCGTATCCTCCATTTGTTCGGATGATTAAAATTAGCGTTAAACATGTCGATTTTCAAGTAGTAAATAAAGCTGCCAGTACCTTGGCTAAAATGATTGAAAAATCCACCCTGTTAAAAGTAATCGGACCCGAATTTCCGCTAATAGGTCGAATAAAGAACATGTATATAAAGGATATTATTATTAAACTTCCCAAAAGTCAACGTCAAGTGTTGCTTAAAAACATCATTAACGCTACCATTGAGCAGTTTGAAGCAATTCAAGATTATAAATCTTGTCGAATAAGCAAGGATGTGGATCCATATTAGTCTTTTCGCAACCGCAGGACAATTGGTCGTGGTGCAATTTTAATTCGTCCTGTGCAAGCTAACCCACTAACCATCCGCACATCCACTACCCACCACTCAATCCCCACATCACATCCTCACATCCTCACATCAACTAATCCTCACATCCTCACATCCTCACTTCATCACAT
>JBBQWB010000026.1:0-32204 GCA_038210985.1 Bacteroidales bacterium | reverse complement strand
TAGCTACCGCAGTGGAAGAAGTGAAACGGAAGTTTCACTAAAACGTTACAAATACGTTGGCAAGGAAAGGGATGAGGAAACAGGACTTTACTATTATGGGGCGAGGTATTATGCCGCGTGGTTGTGCAGGTTTGTGAGTGTGGATCCACTTCAGTTTGATTATCCTTATTACACACCATATCAATATGCTGGTAATAAGCCGATTAGTTATATAGATTTGGATGGACTGGAACCTGTAATGCCAGAGAGTGCAATGTTGCCTAAATCAGATAGTTTAGATGTAACAATTCCATATAAAAGAAAAACAACAGGCTTTTATTTGAAAGAAGATGATGTTCAAGCAAAGGAGGATATTATAAATATTGTAAATAAAAGGAATGTCAAATACTTAGTTTTTGAAGATGATGGGGCTGTAACATTTTCTAAAGCATTTAATAATCTTAGTAATGGAAAAAAGCTAAAAATACTAAAGAACGACGAAGGATTGACCTTGGTCTATGATTTAGTAAATGCTAAATATAATGAAAACGGAATTATGAAAAATGCAAAGATTCTTTATCAAACAAAAGAGCCATTTAATTTTAATGGATACTTAGAGGATTCTGCTAGAATGCCACCCAATAATTATAGTCCACATACTCCAGGAATGGAGGCGGTTGTGGATATGAATAAGGCGGTTGCATGGTCGTACAATGTTTCTATTACAGAATATGGTGTTGATTCTAAAAATAAAGAACAATTAACAATATTACCGCAAAGTGGCTTTCAAGGTCAGGTAGCAATTGCAGAGGGTGATGTGTTGTTATACTATGGAACAAAACCAGATTATAATAGATTTAATTCTGAAACTCAAAAATGGGAGAGAGTCAGAGATGAGGCGATTCTTGTTGGAGGGAAGAAGGCTAGAAAAGACTTGGTAATGCATGAGTTAAGAGAGAATTTATTTCGGCTATCGGGAATGAACTACGATGATGCACATAATGCGACCGTTTCCCTTTATCAAAAAAGGTTTGATTTGACAAGTTTTAAATTTTTACAATAATGAAAACAAACTCGACTTTTTATTTTCTATTGTTCCTGATTTTTGAAGTGTCAGGCGTTTCAGCACAATCTGTTTATTTTGAGAATAATCATATATCGATTGGACTTAAAGCTTTAAAACAAAATGATAGTTGCTATGTGATTGAAATAATGATTGTTAACAATTCTTCAAAGGAGATATTGTTTCATTTTCAGTCATTTGAATATAATGGATACGCATTATACAATAATACTTTTTATGTGCCTCATACTAATTCATCAGAGTTTGATAATTGGGGACAAATTGTCAATCAAAATGATACGATTATTAGGCTTCAAAGGGCTTGTTTTGAGAATGAAACAAATATTAGTTTTATAGATTTTTATTATGCTTACATTACTTTTGAACAGTTAAATGAGACAGCTTTATTTATTAAAAATTATTATCTTTATTATAATAAAGAACGTGACATGTATTGGTTGTTGGATAAAGACTTTAAAACAAAGTATTCTAGGTTTGTTAGTTTAAGAATAGATTTTAGTGATTCGCAATAGTACCGCAAGTTCCGAGATGCCATGCTGAACATCTCGAAGCATAAACCCTAAAAAAACAGTTCAGTTATCCGTATATAATTGGCAATCAATTTTTAGAAAAAAAAACTTTAATAATATAAATTTTCATATTTTTACAACAAAATTACTGTATTATGTTTCAAGATCGGGCAAAAAGTCAGAAAACTGTGTTTCAGCAATGGAATGGTAGCTGGAATTATGCTTTTGCCGACCGATTAAGAGAAGTTGAATTAAATTTAAGTGGCGATACGGCTTACTACATTTATGACAGCACGGGTAATCGATGCCGAAAAGTAGTTGTAAAAGGAAGCATACGGGAAGAACGCTATTATTTGGAAGGTTATGAAGTTTTTAGAAAATTTGTGAGTGGAGATTTGGATTTTGAACGGCAAACACTGCATGTTTCAGATGACACAAAAAAGTTTGCGACCCTCGAAACCAAAACTTGGGAAAACGCAACGCCAGTGAATCCAATTGTTGCAGATATCAGATATCAATATGATAATCATTTAGGTTCCGCTTGCTTGGAACTTGACCAAAACGCTCAAATAATTTCTTATGAGGAGTATCATCCTTTCGGAACTACAAGTTATCGTTCAGGTCGCACTGAAACGGAAGTTTCACTAAAACGTTACAAATACGTTGGCAAGGAAAAGGATGAAGAAACTGGATTACATTACCATGTAAATAGGTACTATGCACCTTGGATTGCAAGATGGATAAGCGTGGATCCGATGAGTGATAAGTACCCACATCAATCGCCATTTATGTTTTGTAGTGGAAATCCGGTGGTAAGGATTGATATGGATGGTATGGAAGATGAAGTTTTCATAGTTATAAAAAATGAAAGTAGTGACACTCGTTTAAACCAATTGAAAAATGCAAGTGAAATAACAAATTATTTGTATAATTCAGGTTTAGGAAAGGATTTGATTGATAAATACATTGATAATGATAAACAAGACCTATACATTACATTTGGAAATACAAAAATAGAAAATGCTGTTGGTACAACACTTGAGAATACAAATTTGAAAAATGTTGAGGGAACAAATTTAGGTGTAATTGATGAAACTAATAACAAAAGTGCTGAAACACTTAAAAACTTTAATGGGTTAGTTGTGAATAGTAACAAACAAAACACCCTTATTACTTTAGATCAATCTTTGTTTAGTGGTGATGGAAAAAATAACAGATCTGGAGCAAAGATACTTGGACACGAAATAGGAGCACATGCATCTGGTCTTGGTCATGAAAAATGGGGTCAAGCTGGTCAAGATGATACACCAGCAAAAAATTCACCAGCAAAACAACTTGAAAAACAGATAAATTTTTTGGAATTTAAAGCAAAGAATGGTCCATTAAGATATCAAAATAATTACAACAGTACATACAAGTTAACAAGATGATTATCATGACATCACGTATAATTATAATAATATTTTTTTGTATAAATGTATGTTATTGTCAAAATAATTGTCTTTTCCCAAAGTCAAAATCAAAAATTGCTAATTATGCAATTAAAGATACAATTATACACAAAATAGAAGATTTTGATAGTGAAGATTGGGCTAAAATAAAAAAAAGAAAACCAATAATGTATTTATTTTATTATAGTGATATTAATAATAGTGTGTGTAGTTTTAAAAGTTTTGATTTAATTAGAGAAGATTGGAAAAATCATTGTAATTATTCTAATTTTGTAATAGAAGATAATACAATTTATTGCGTTGTTGATGCAAAAAAATATTTATCTTTAAAAAATTTAAATATAAAAGATTATCCACTTGGAGACATATCATATTTAAAAGAATTTCAGAAAAGCAATAACAAAAATATCAAAATAATAGATGAGTTTATCCTTCTGCCATTATTTTATCTTGATAAAAAAGATACATCATACACTTATCCTCATTTTTTTCCTTTTTACTTTGATAATCATGATGTTTTTTTAGACAAAGTTGTATATAATGAAAAACTAAAGGACACAATTTATCTTTTTAATTTACAAACTAATACAAAAATGAATTTTTTTGAAGGAAATCTTGATTACTTTTATTTAAAAAAAATAGAAATAAGTAAACAATATGGTTTTTTATATATCGAATTTTACAGGTACTCAGAGCATTATCAATTTTGGTATAACCCATATACTAAAAAGATTCAAGCAAAAAATAAAATAATTGATTAACTTTATTAAAACTTTTTGATGTGAAGAAAGCTGATAAATGGAATAAAATCTTATAGTATTATGGAGCCTGCTACCGTGCCAGCTGGCAGGCAAGTTACACCCCAGAATATAGCATTTGGTTAAGTGTAGACCCAATGGCAGACCAAAGAAGTTGGGTTAGCCCGTATAGTTATTGTCAAAATAATCCCATTGGAAGAATAGACCCGACTGGAACATTAGATGATGAATTTGGCGTGTCTAGCACGGGAGAAATAAAGTTGTTACAAAGAAAATCTGGCAATCATGAACTATACAAACTCGATAATAATGGGAATAAGGTGGATGTAAATGGTGATGGAAAAATGTCAGAAGGTGCAGATTTTGTGAAATTTGGCAGAAGTGATGTAAAAGGTATATCCAAATTTAATATTAAAATTACTGATGATGAAGGAAATGAAACGGGTAAAAGTTGGGGGGATGAATGCTGAATTTTCAAATCAAAAAAGTGCCGAAAAGGTTTTTAATTTTATTACATGTCAAAAAAACACTGATACATGGAAAACAGATGTTGAGTGGTCATTGCAAGACTATTCTGGAAATAGTGATAATGTTAGTATTTTATATACAACGAGAGAAGAAGGCAGTGTAAATGGCACATATTATAAAGCTGCAAAGATGGCTGACAGGGGCTATGTTTTAAATAGAAGTATCCATAATCATTCAACTAATGATCCAACTCCTAGTCCAGGAGATTATGAGAATAAAGCTAATCTTAAAGAACTTTCACCTAATTCGAAATTCCAAATACAGACAAAACATGGTAGAACAAGCTATTAAAATCAAACTTGTATTGTTAATTATTCTTATTTTGTATAGTTGTCAAAAAAATACTAAACAAAATACTATTTACAACGAAGAAACCCTATATCTATATGATACATGTGCTTTGCCGTTATCCAGTGGTATACTAATAAAACAAAAGCTTTCTTACTATAAAACACCGAGATTTTTAAAGCCTTGTTTTGATAAAGTTATTAATAAGGAATGTTTATGTCCTTGTTATAATGAGAATACAACAGGATATGATTTATTATTTTATAGTGATTCTTTAGAAAACAAGGTGCAGATTAACACGATTCATAAAGTACACATTGGTAGTTATATGAAACATTCTGGATTATTTTTGTATAGAAATCATTTATTCTTTTGCAGAGGTAATTACGAAATATATGATTTTGACATCATCAAAAAAATGTATTTTTTTTCATATAAACCACTCGACATATGGGCAGAACCGAAGCGTGGGTATTATGGTTATTCTCAATGGTGGTTTGAAATTGATAAGAATAATGAAGTGAAACTTAAAGATTATTATGAGTGTAATTAATTATTCAAGTAAACGAAGGTGTTATTTATATGTGCCTGAGCATGGCATTTGGCTAAGCGTGGATTCGATGAGTTCTACTTCATCCCAAATATCTACTAAATCCTTTTTTCAATTATCGCTCGAAGCTCTTTTTTAGCTCGATGAATCATTGTTTCAACAGCTGGAACGGAGGTTTTCATTATTTCGGCAATCTCTTTTTGTGGCAATCCTTCTATATGAAACAGCGTAAAAGCTACTTTATGTTTTTCTTTAAGGTGATTTAAACTTTCAAAAAGAATTTTTGCATGCTCTTTTTTTTCGAGCAAAACGAAAGGATGCATCCATGTCGATTCTATTTGAGTTGCCTCATCCATAGGTTTTGCCGAAAAAAATGAAAATCGTTTCAAGCGTTTTTTCTGTCTAATTGACTCAAGGGCTTTGTTTATTGCAATTCGATAAATCCATGTGGATAAAGTAGATTCTTTTTTAAAAGAATGCAATGTTTCAAAAAAATAGATAAAGGTTTCTTGTAAAATATCTTCGGCTTCTTGATTGTTCTGCAAAATTGGCAAAACAGCATTAAATACTTGGTTTTTATGTGTTTGAAACAACTCTTTACAAGCATTCCTGTCTTTTTGAATAGCTTTTGAAATCAATTCCGATTCATTCATGTAAAGATTGTGTCAATTTATTTCAATTATTGTTTTATCTTGATATTTGGAGTTATTTTACAAATATAAAAAACATTTATTGTAGCTTTAAATTTAGTATTTTTAATGATTACCTTAAATCCGCAGAAAAGTTATTAACAAAAGCGGTTAAAACATTGTGTATAAGTATTTTACACAATGTTTTTCCGCTTGAAAATTTCACCTAATTTAGTGCTACTAAACAAAAAAAAAGTAGGATTAAAAATTTTCGGCATGAAATTACAAAAAATATCAACACAAGTAAGCCCTTTTTCTGGAATTTGTTTTATCAATGAAGAGTATAACAAATCTGGGTTCACGCAATTGCTAGACAATCAATTAGGTATAAGGTGCAAGCCTGTTGGGTTTTCATACAGCGATATTATCCAAAATTTGATGAATGTTTTTTTCTGCCTGTGCTGAGGATATCCAAACCCATGTCTGTAAAGATCTAAAATCAATCCCAGGCAATTTTGTGCCAAGTGCAGATACACTTTTGCAAGGGATTAAGGAACTTTCCACAGAAATTACATCTTATGAGTCTGTGAATGACAATAAATATGATTTCAATATCAATGAAAAACTCAACGATTTAAATATCAAATCGTTGCTCCTAACAAAACAACTTGAAAAAGATACATTTTACGACTTTGACTATGATAACCAGATTCTCCCTACAGAAAAATACGACACAAAAAAAACATACAAAAAAATCAATGGATATTGCCCTGGAGTTGCTACAATTGGAAGCAAAATTGTGTATATCGAAAATCGCGATGGCAATGCAAATGTTAAATTCAAACAATCATCCACCCTTAGTAAAGCTTATAAACAATTGAAAGACAATGGTCTAAATATATTTCGTTCACGCATGGATGCTGGCTCATACTCAAAGGAGATTATTGAAGTTGTGTCAAAAAACAGCAAGTTGTTCTACATTAGAGCAAACAAAAGTGCTGAACTTTGTCGACAGATTTGCAATATTGATACATGGGTTGAAGTTGAAATAAATTATCAAAAATACGAGGTTGCATCAATTTCATTTGAACAATTTTTCAAAGAAAAGAACTATCGCTTGGTCGTTATGCGGGAAAAAGGAACTTCTGCACAGATTGATTTATTTACTGGAGACACTTTTAAGTATCGTTCTGTTTTAACGAATGATTGGCAAAGCACTGAAAAAGAGATTATTGAGTATTACAATCAACGAGGAGCAAGTGAAAAAGTATTCGATGTCATGAACAATGATTTTGGTTGGAATCGCCTTCCATGCTCATTTATGAACGAAAACACAGTTTATATGATAATAATGGCAATGACGAAAAATTTTTATCACTATTTTGTCGAAAAAGTTGCAGCAGTTTTTAAAAATATTGAACCAACATCAAGGCTTAAGCGATTTATATTCAGATTTATAAATGTATCAGGGAAATGGATACATTCTGGCAGAAAATGGGTGCTAAAATTATTCACCGACCAACCTTATGAATTGCTAAACTGAAATAACGCAGCGAAAAAATCAAATCAAAGTCGTTGATTACGAGATAACTATGCCTATAATTACCATAGGACTACGGCTATGTGTATGTATATCAGTTATTTACAAAACAAAAGAGTGATATCCTGAAAGAAATATATAAACCAAAGACAAGAATAATCATTTGGAAATATAAATAAGACACGCAAACTAAAATAATCCAATTTTAAGTTAGAATATCCAAAAATATTCACAAAAAACCAATCAAAGAATAAAATTTAAGCCAAGATCAATCATAAAAATTGAATGAAAAAATCCTTGCGGATTTAAGGGATTATAATAATTTAATGAATTAAATATTGGAAAAATTAAGGTGTTTAGTTCACCAAAATACTTAAATAATTGAAGATTGCTCTTTTTAATATGTATGAAGGCAAAAAACACAATATGTTTTTTAATTTCTTTTATCAAAATGTTTCGAGTCGCCCCATTCGCCATATCCAATTTTAGCTCCTGAAATTTTGATGCGGGCTTCGAGGCAGTTTTTACATTCGGATGCTTCTTCGTCTATGCAAGGCTTATCTTCGTACAATAGGTAGCTGTCGCGATATTTTACTGGAGTTAAATTAGGCATGATAATATTTGCTCCAACTCGAATGGCTTTTTCTCGACCTATATTATCCAGAGTTTGCATAGCTGTAGTTGCAGCAATGTTTATGTCTTTCATCATAATTCGTAAAATGGCGACCATTTTTAACGATAAAATAAATCGTTCGTCTTTGCTCATTAATTGGTCTCGGTATTCGTATAATGGAGTGTCTTCATGTTCAATGTAAGGTCCCATGCCGCACATGTCAATGTCCAGTTCTTTCATAAAAATTAAATCATCTGCTAAATCGCTTAATGTTTGAAATGGCAATCCTATCATAACTCCAGTTCCAACTTGATAGCCAACTTTGCGAAGCAATCGTAAACTTTCCAATCGAATGTCGTAATCGTGCGTTTTGTTATGCGGATGTAATTTTGAATAAAGTTCTCTATTGGATGCCTCGATGCGAATTAAATAGCGGTGAGCACCAGCGTTAAACCATGTCCTCAAAGTTTCTTCGCTTTGTTCGCCTAACGATAGGGTAATTCCTAGTTCTCCATTACTTAGCTCTTTAATTTTTAGGAGAAGGTTAGTTATTTGTTGAATAAATTTTTTATCCGAACGTTCTCCAGCTTGAATAACGAGCGATCCGTAGTTTTCGTCAAATGCATATTTTGCAGCTTCTAAAACTTCTTCATCGCTTATTTGGTAACGAACAGTTTTTGAATTGCCACCTCTAATGCCGCAATAGTAACAGTTTTTAGTACAGATGTTTGACAATTCAATCAATCCTCTGAAATACACATTATTGCCAACGTATTGTTCTTTAATTCGAGTAGCTTCGGTAAATATAATTTGTCGTTCTTGCTCATTAGATTCTAATAATCGAATAATTTCATCTTTTGTAAAATTATCTTTTTTTAATATTTCTTCAACACTTTGCATATTTATTTCTTTTACAAAATTAATAACGAAAAACACTTGAAATTGTTTATTAAGTGCCTGCAAACAATATTTAAACTACGTTTTGTCGATTCATGTCTAATTTAATGAATATAAATAGAAGAATTGTAAACGCCAATAGCGAGGAGCCTCCATAGCTAATAAAAGGCAGTGGAATCCCAATTACCGGAACAAGTCCGAGAGTCATGCCAATATTTATGGCAAAATGGGTAAATAAAATGCCAGCAACACCATAGCCATAGATTCTACTAAAGTGCGATCGCTGTCGTTCCGATTGTTGTATTATACGAATTAATAGAAATAAGTAAAGTGCAATAACCGAAACGCTGCCTAAAAATCCCCACTCTTCGCCAATGGTACAATAAATAAAATCGGTACTTTGCTCGGGTACAAATCTAAATTTTGTTTGAGTTCCATTTAGATAGCCTTTTCCAATAAAACCGCCCGAACCAATCGCAATTTTCGACTGATTAACATTGTATCCAACTCCTTTTAAATCGGTTTTTATTCCTAATAGCACTTCAATACGGTTTTTTTGATGAGGTTGAAGCGCTTTTTCAAAGATAATATCAACGGTAAAAGAAAACGCATATATTGCTAATGCAATTAAAATTAATCGAATAACATCCTTTCGGAATTTACGAATAAAATACCAAAAGAAAAGGGTAAAAATACTGATGCCAATAATTATGTGAATGTATGAAAATAGAAGGGTTAGAATGAAAATCAGAATAAGTATTAAGCCAACCCATAGCAAGGTTCCCGACATTCCTTCGCGGTATAAAACAAACATGAATATTAAAAAAACCAATGCCGATCCAGTATCATTTTGAAGCAGAATGATTGCCATTGGGATTAATATGAAAATGAAGGAATATATTTGAACTTTAATTTCTTCGATATTTCGATTCGATTCTCCCAAATATTTTGCTAAAGCTAAAGCAGTTGTGATTTTTGCGAATTCGGAGGGCTGTATTCCAAGGTCTCCGTAACCAATCCACGATTTTGCTCCAGAAACTTCCGAGCCGCCAAAAATTACAAAAACAAGAAGTAAAATAGTTGCTCCATAAAAAACGTATGCGAATGTAGTGTAAAACTTAGCATCTACAATAATGATAAAAAGAGCTAAAATAATTGCGGTACAAATCCAAATAAATTGTTTTCCACTGCTTCGAGCAAAGTCAAAAAGTCCTTTTGATGTTTCGTTATATGTAGCAGCATGAATGTTTATCCACCCAAAAATCACCAATACAACATAAATGGAAACGATGATCCAATCGATGTTTGCAAAAAGTGATTGACGTCCAATTTTACTCATTATGGATGAATTAAATTTAACGTCTTTAATGAATTTTCCATGTCCACCCTAATGATTTTTCTATTAAAATAATATTCAATCATCAAACTTGCTATTGGAGCTGCCCAAACGCCGCCAAAGCCTGCATTTTCAACAACTACTGCAATGGCAATTTGGGGTTTGTCGATAGGTGCAAAGCCAATAAACAAAGCGTGGTCTTTTCCATGCGGATTTTGAGCTGTTCCAGTTTTTCCTGCGGTAGTAATATCCGTAATGCGTGCTTTGGTTGCAGTTCCGGATAAAACAACGTTTTCCATTCCTTGAATTACAGGAATAAAGTATTCGGGATTTATTCCAACATAGTTTTTTCGAGAATATTTAGTGTTAATGCTGTCTTGACGCCCTATTGCTTTTACAATATGTGGTTTGTGATAATAACCACGATTGGCAATCATTGCAGTAAAATTAGCTAATTGCAGGGGTGTTGTTCCTAATTCACCTTGGCCAATTCCCAGTGAAATGATGGATAGAGATTTCCAACGATTTTTACCGTGATAACGATCGTAATATTCGGCAGTAGGAATAAACCCTTTTAATTCATATGGTAAGTCTGTGTCGAAGGTTGTTCCAAAGCCCATTTTAACTAAGTACGAACGCCATTTATTGTATGCTTCACGGGTGTTTTTGTATTTTTTTCGATTATCGATAATAGCCCTGAATGCCTTACAATAATATGCATTACATGAGTATTGGATGGATTGTACTAAATTTAAAGGAGAAGCATGATGGTGGCAGCCAACTTTTAAATTGCCAAAAACAAATCCACCTTCGCATGTAAATTTTGTATCGGGAGTTAATACTCCTTCCTGTAAACCGATTAAGGCATTTGCAATCTTAAATGTTGATCCTGGAGGATATAATGCCATTAATGCTCGGTTAAACAATGGTTTGTTTATTGAGTCTTTTATAAGATTCATGTAATTTTTTGAGCGAGTATGACCAACCATTAAATTAGGGTCGTAACTTGGACTCGACACGATACATAAAATTTCTCCGGTGGATGGTTCAATGGCAACTATACTTCCCTTTTTATTTTGCATGAGTTTTTCGCCATATTCTTGCAATTTCATGTCAATACTCGACCAAATGTTTCTACCTGGAATTGCAACGGTATCAAATTCTCCATTTCGGAACGAGCCCTTCTCCCGATTATGTACATCAACCATCATTACCTTAACACCTTTTCTGCCTCTTAATACCTCTTCATAGGATTTTTCAATGCCACTTATGCCAATATAATCACCAATGCTGTAATATGGATTTTCGCTTAATATTTTATCGTTTACTTCACCAATATATCCCATTGTATGAGCCGCTATGGGTAAAGGATAATAACGTAATGTTCGAGGTTGAACATAAAAACCCGGAAATTTATATAGTTTTTCTTCTATAAATCCATAGGTCTCTTTTGTAATTTGTTTTTCAAAAATAGAGGACGCAAAAAGTGAATATGTTCGAGCTTTAATCAACCTGTTTCGGACATCTTCAACAGTTAAATCTAGTAAATTAGCTAATTCAATTGTGTCGAGTTGTGTAATTTGGTTTGGAGCAACCATTAAATCGTAGGTTGCCTCATTATACACCATAAGTTTACCATATCGGTCGTAAATTAAACCTCGAGATGGGTATTGAATTTTATTACGAAGTGCATTTTTATTAGATGAAATTTCCCAGCTGTCATCAATTATTTGAATGTAAAACAATCTAATAGTAAACAAAATGCCTACAATTAAAAACATTAAAATAATAATATTTTGTCGAGCCGAATATGCTTTTTTCATTCCCTATTGTCCTGAGTCTTCATTTGTACAAAAGTAAACATTTTTATATTACTTTTAAGGTCTAAATTTGTAAAAATTATCTTTATGGATATCATTAGGTTTCGAGATTATTGTTTAGCTAAAAAAGGAGTTACCGAGGAATTTCCTTTTGATAATGTTACCCTTGTTTTTAAAGTAATGGGAAAAATGTTTGCAGTAACTGGGCTTGATCACGTTGAATCGTTTGTGATTGCACTAAAATGCGACCCAGAATATGCAATTGAGCTTAGGGAGCAATTTTCGTGTGTATCTCATGCTTTTCATTTCAATAAAAAATATTGGAACGGAGTTACTTTAGATGGAAGTGTTGGTGATGAATTAATAAAATCGTGGATAAATCATTCCTACGATGAAGTAGTTAAAAAACTCACCCGTAAGCTAAAAAGTGAATTAGAATCCATAAAATGACCTAATAAATGAAACTGCTTCCACCAAAAAATTCTCGTAAAATAGAAGTTGGAGGAATGTCCTTTTCCGAAATTGGTTTAAAATAGGACAGAAATTTAAGTAAACGAACTGCCTCCGCATATTCAGGGCAATTTTGTGGCACTAATCTTAAAATTGGTTCGGCATACGTTTTCAATATTCCTAATTCGCACATTATAGCCGAATTAAACATTATATCTGCATTTTCCTGAAATGGGAATATCCATTTGTCTTCTCCTTTACGAACACTTTGCCAGCGTTTTAAGGTGTTTAATGCACTATATCCTCGATATTTAAAGTCGCGAACCATTCTTCGGATTAAACGATTATCGGTAGTTGGAATTGGATTTTGTGTGTCTATCGACACTTGCGTTAATGCCGAAACAAATATTTTAAATTTAAGATGATCTTCAATTTTTGAAGTTAACCTTGGATTTAAGCCATGTATGCCTTCTATAATAAGGATTGAATTTTGGTGTAATTTTAAAGTATTTCCTTGGAAAACCTTTATCCCATTTGTAAAATCGAATGTTGGAACAGATATTTCTTCTTCGTTTAATAGTTGTGTTAGCTGTCGATTAAAAAGTTCTAAATCCAATGCTTCAACGCATTCAAAATCAAATTCACCATGTTCATCTTTTGGGGTATCGTCTCGCTCCACAAAATAATTATCGATTGAAATTTGTACAGGTTTATAACCTAAAACTTCTAATTGAACCGATAAACGCTTACTGAATGTTGTTTTGCCCGAAGACGATGGGCCACTGATAAGTATTATTTTAATGTTGTCGCGATGTGCAATTTCATCGGCAATATTAGCTACTTTTTTCTCGTGCAAGGCTTCGGATACTCTAATTAAACCCGAAATACTGTTGCTTTCTACCGCTTGGTTAAGATCGCCAACGAAAGAAACTCCCAAAATTTTTGTCCACTTTTTGTGCTCCTGAAAAATATTGAAAAGTTTTGATTGTGGATTTACCCCTGGAGTTTTGTGGGGATTATACCTGCTAGGTCCTTGTAATAATAGACCATTGCAAAATGGGCTTAAATTAAAAACATGAAGGTAGGAAGTGGATGGGACTAAAAATCCATAGTAATAATTAATACAATCGTCTAATTTATATATCGATGTGTATAAAAGATTTCGAGTTTTAAAAAGGAGTTTTTTTTCGAGTAAATTATGCTCAGTGAAAATTTTAATAGCTTCATCGGTTAAAATTTCCATCCTTATAAACGGAATATCATCGCTGATAATTTCATGCATCCTTTTCATTATAGAATTGCTTAATTCTCCATTTACATGTTTTGGAGCGTTTTCTATTTCGCAAAATTTTCCTCCCGAAATGGAATGCAGAATAGATAATTTGGCTTCGGGATATAAATCTTTAACAGCTTTATACATTACAAAACTTAAGGAGCGAAGATACATCTGATAGCCTACAAAATGCGAAACATCTACAAAAGTGACAATTTTAGGCTTAAAAATCTGATAATCCATCTCTTCTACTTTGTTGTTTACTAAAGCTCCTAAAATGGGATATTCTAAATTTATATTTAAGTCTTTAGCTATTTCAGTTAGGGATATTCCTGCTGGATATTTTTTTCGGATGTTCTCTGAATTTGTGCATATAATTTCCATGTGAAGACAATTTTAAGTAAAATTACAAATGTTGTAATTGGATTTTCCTTTTTTAGATATAAGTTTTCAACAATCGGCTATTTATAAATATATTTAATACACAATAAAATTACACCTATTAGAGTGTATATTTGTAGCAATCTTCATAAAATTATGCCAAGAACCGAATTTTTCAAACTTAATCAAGATTACCAATCGGATTATAATTATACATCGGTTGCTATTAGTAGTAATTTGTTGGAGTATCAAATATGTATTGAACTCCGAATAAAATTGAATTTAAAGCTTCATAAAATTGATGATTTAAAAGTTGAAAATAACTCCGAAAACTTTGTTGCTTTTCCATTTTATATTTCTGAAGAAAATACCTCTGGAATAAGTACTTATTTAATTTCTAATATAGGAAAAGAAATAAATGCAAATAATTCTTCAGCTGAATTAACTTTATTTGAAGATTCAACTCCAAGAGTTTTTAACTTATTCGGTGCAAAATTAAACTCTATTTTTGCTATTAAAGATATTCGTCCCGATTATTATTTGGTTATTAAACATACGCAAAAGGAAATTGATATGGAAAAATGGAAAAAAACGCTTAAAAATATCGAAAACATACAACCAATTAGCGTGCAGTCTTCCGAATATGTTAAACATCACAATTCCCTTTTATTAGGCGTTGAGCTTCATGTTGGCCAATATGAAGCTGTTTTGAAGAGAGATTTTAAACGTAAACGGGAGCTTTTGAAGAAAAAAATGAACGATATGAAAATTTCTTTTGGCTATAATGTATGAATATAGATGTCGTTTTAAAAAAGCAACTGAAGGTTTGCATAATTCAGTCGGATATTGTATGGGAAAATCTCACGCTGAATTTTGAAAAATATGAAGCCCTAATCCCTACCAATGTTCCTTTTGATTTAATTGTTTTGCCCGAAATGTTTAGCAGTGGTTTTTCAATTTCCACTAATACTTGTGCCGAAGCAGTGGATGGACTTTCTTTTAAATGGCTCCAACAAAAGGCTATAAAAACAAAATCGGCAATAGCTGCTAGTATTCCTGTTTTAGATAATGGAAATTTTTTTAATCGTTTTTATTTTGTTTTCCCCGATGGCACATTTGAATTTTATGACAAAAATCACCTATTTTCATATGCTGGTGAGCATTTGAGCTTTTCGGCAGGCAACAAAAGGGTAATAATAAAGTATAAAGGGTGGAAAATTCTACCTTTAGTTTGCTACGACTTGCGTTTCCCAGTTTGGAACTGCAATAGGTTCGATAATGGTGAATTTGATTACGATCTTGCTATTTATGTTGCCAATTGGCCCAGCGCTCGTAAACACGCTTGGAACACTTTGTTACAAGCTCGTGCCATCGAAAACCAATGTTGGGTAGTTGGAGCCAATCGTGTTGGGCTTGATGGGAAAAATATATTTTATTCGGGCAATTCGGCAATTATCAATCCCTATGGAGAAGTTGTAAATACGATGGAAGATAATGAAGCCGCACTGGAAGGAGTATTAGATTTAGGATTTTTGAATTCATATCGAGAAAAATTTTCCGTGTCAAACGATTGGGATAAATTTTAGATTTATTAAAGGTATGTAAATTTAATAATCAATGTATGAAAAATAAATCTGCTGTTACATTGTTGTATTTCTATGGTTATTCTCCGCTTGATAAATTAACGGAAGAGCATTATCAAGGAGAAGATATGCATGTTAATACCACAAAAATCGATTAAGAATTGATTTTTGAAATCGACGATTATATTTTTAATATTACAATTGAATCCATTTCATTTATCGAATTGCAATATCTCGATTCAATCCTTATTTTAAAAACTGAGGACGAAGATTGTCAGTTTTCGTTTGAAGATATTATTTCAAAGGAATTGTTAGAACTGATTTTTAATTTGAATGTTGAAAAGAAAATTCCGAAATTTTTGCACGATAGATATCTGCAATTTGTTGAAAATGAACAACTTTTCGATTTAGTTTTAAAAATAAAAGAAGACTTGTAACCAAACGATTATTTGCACTTTTATCCTTATATTGATGAAATAGTATTGACAGGAATTGTTGAATCGTTTGCACCCCAGGCAATTACCGAAGTGCCACTGGTTTACATAAAATATGTCGATTCTGATGATAAAGAGTTGGGATTATTGGTAACATCAAATAAAATGTATGCACCCGAAAATTCAATTCTTCTAAAAGACATTAATTCAATTGCTTATGAGGAGCATTTTGGTATCACCGACACGATACAATTGCTTGTCAATCAGCAGTTTTTTTCAAATATCAATATGATTATTTGGGATAAATCCATGTCGAGTTTTTCGGGTTTGTACAAGCGGGAATTTAAAACCGACGAAATTTTAAATATGATTGTTGCAATCAGTGATAACGTGATACGGAAAAATAAATCGAAATAATTTTTTAAATTTATTTTTTGACTTTTGAAATTTTATCCATCAGTTTTATCCACTCAGGCATCGACTGAAATTTTGTAAAATTCACATCATTCTGCATTTTATTGAGGTCGTTAAAGCCTAAATCTATTACTTTTTCCAAAGATTTAAATACTTGTGCTGTGTCGCTTTTCATCGAATATAAAACTGCTTGAAAATATTGTGGATTTGTGTTTTCGGGGTCTATAATGGCGTAAATTGAAATATAGTGCTGAGCTTGATCGAGTTGCCCCGATTGCAATATATTGTTCGAAAACGAATATCCAGCCATGCTTAAATAACTCAATACTCGTTGATACATAAAGCCTTGACGATTATTATTGTTTTGGGTTATAAGATTATTGATTTTTTTTACCTCTTTTTCCCACCAAATAATATCGTTTTTATTCAATGCGTCAATGTAATAATTTTGTAACGATTGTTCTTTTTGTGCATCTATTTCAACTAATTTAAGCTCATTTTGAACTTTAGTAGATTTTTCAAGTTCGTTTAATCTGCTTTTATATTTTTCAATATCCTTTACATTATTAAGATATCCAATAATTTTTTGAAGCAATTTATATTCGCCAAAAGCATTGTTTTTCGATTTGCAATTGTCCATTTCCTTTTGATTTTTAGTTTCAAAATCTGAAATCACCTTTTCGTTTATTGGAGAAAGTTTATTTCGATAGGAACAAAATTCTAACCAATAAAAAATATCGGGAATTACTTCGCTTTTAGGCCATTCGTGTTTGCCATCGAAAATCAAAAGATAATGCGTAAATCCATTGGTTTGTAAATCTTTATCCAGTTGCGTCATTTCTGTAAAATTAAAATCGGAACTGCCAACCACTCCCAAAAAATCAAATTTACTTTTTATTGGTTGATTCAAATTTGGAAATCCACCCGAAAAGCCAACAACTCCAGCAATTCCACCATTTAAAATAGCAATGGAACTTGCCACTCGTGAACCTCCCGAAAAACCTGCAGTATATATCCTCGATTCATTAATCGAAAATCGTTCTCGAATATCCGTAATCATCGATTGATAAATTGCATTTGTAACATCCAACGACAAGCCATTTTTTGAATTATTTGAACCTGCTACAATATATCCAAACTTTTCCGCTTCATCCTTAAAAAGTTTCACCGGAATAAGTCCATCGCCATGGGCATCAAAAGCAATAATTACTGGATAAGTTTTGCTCGAATCGTAATTTGAAGGAAGATAAAGAGCGTAGTTGGTCGATTTGTCTTTTTTGCAAAGCATGTGTTCGATTATTTTACCACATTCAATGCTTGGTTCGGTTTTGTTTGCTTTTGACGAACAAAAAACAAAGGAAAGCGAAATGGCAGAAAACAGAATAAAGTGTGTAATGATTTTCATTTTTCGAGATTTAAATCTAAGTCAAAGGTCGTAAATAATTTTGAGTTTTAATTCAATAATTAATCAATATTTTTTCTAATTTAAGAAAACATAAGCATGCCAAATGACCAGAAAATGATTAAATTTGTGAACTGAAATATATGGTATTAAAAGAAAGAAAAATTGACAATAGACAAGTTAAAAGCCGAAGCAAAAGCATTTTGCATCGCAGAATCTCAAATAAAAAACAAGTTGCTTTTTGGAGTAACAGATGGGAAAGCTGTTGGCACTCATATTGAACATAAGTTTAAGGAACATTTAAACTTAAAATACAAAACAATTATTGGTTCTTCAGCAAACGGAATAGACTTGCCATCTGATGATATTTTGACAGATATAAAAGTAACATCCATAAAACAGCCTCAATCATCTTGTCCTTTTAAAGACGCAAAACAAAAGATATTTGGACTTGGATTTATTAGTTTTTGTTTATGATAAAATTGATGATTCCAAAACAAAAACAGCATCTCTTAATTTTGTTAGTTGTTCATTTATTTCAAATGAGCGAACAGGCGATTATACAACGACTTTTCGTTTACGTTAAATGGTAAAGCTAATATTGAAGATATTGTTTCTTATCTGAATGATAAGCACATCCCTGCCGATGAAATTACTTTGACTCAATTAGTAAAACAAATACTTAAAACTCCACCTGTTCAAGGGTATTTAACTATTTCAAATGCTTTACAGTGGCGATTGCAATATCAGCGTGTTGTTACACTTAACAAGACTGTAAAAGGAATAAGTAAAGTTATTGATAGGGCGGTGAAATAATGGAAATATTTGAAGCGAATATTTCTCATCAAAGTTGTTCATTTCTTAACGAATGTTTAAAAAATGTAACATCTATTAAAATTGCAAATCGAAAACTTTTTGATGCCTGTGGTATCCATGCATTTTTTGATAATATTAATGATTACCAATTACTTATTGAATCAATTCAGATATCAAATGTAAATTTAGTTGCAGAACCCGATCGTGCAGAATATGGTAATTTTCAAACCAACACAGATTTAGCAAATCATGTGGCACAGAAGTTAGGACTAAGACAAATTTCACCCGAAATTGTAATAGAACCAACTTGCGGAAAATGTAATTTTATTATTGCATCGTTGTCGAATTTCAAAAACATCAAGAGGGTTTTTGGCATAGAAATTTACAAGCCTTATGTTTGGGAAACTAAATTTAATATCCTCGATTTTTTTCTTTCAAATCCAAATAATAATAAGCCTGAAATTACCATTACTCATTCTAGTGTTTTTGATTTTGACTTCAAGTTAATTTCAAAACAGTTTCCGTCATACAAATTATTGATAATTGGAAATCCTCCTTGGGTACAAATTCAAAATTAGGTAGTTTAAATTCATCCAATCTTCCCAAAAAATCAAATTTCAAAAATCAAAATGGACTGGATGCAATGACAGGTAAGGGTAATTTTGATATTGCAGAGTATATTACGATGATGCTTTTCGATGCTTTTCAATCTCATAATGGACATTTGGCTTTATTGGTAAAAAACTCTGTAGTTAAAAATATTGTCTTTGACCAAAAGGATAAAAAATATTTAATTGGTGAAATTGAAAAATATTGCATTGATAGTAATAAGGAATTTAACGTATCGGTTGAAGCATCATTGCTTTATTGTCAACTAAATTCTAATCCGACTTTTGAATGTAAAGAATTTGATTTTTATAATGGCAACAAACGATTAGATTTTGGCTGGGTTAATTCTTTATTCAATAATCTTATTAAATTCTAAAGTAACGGAAGAGTTTCTGAAATCTATCACGTTTTCTGATTCAAAGCGAGTTTTTACTAAAGATTTATTGATGCGTATAGGTTTATTGAAACTATTTTCAATGTTTTCACAGCAAAAAATTGAAGAACAAGTATTTATCTTAAATGATAAGTATAACTTAAGTATTACACTTTCAAAATGGAATAGTTTTATAGCGGAAATGACTCCAAAGGAGGAAAGTCAATTGTCGATATTTGATTGAAAACACCAATTACATTTTATGAAAAAAAGCCAAAATAACGGTTAAGTTAAATTGGCTTTTATATATTAATTTTCAATTGTAAAATTTAAAACAGTCCCGAAATATTACCTTCCGAGTCGATGTCGATTAATTCGGAGGATGGAATTCCTGGTAAGCCTGGCATACGCATTATATTTCCTGCAATGGGAACAATAAAACCTGCTCCAGCGGCTAATTCAACTTCTCTAATTTTTACAATAAAACCTGTTGGGCGTCCAATCAAAGCCGGATTATCGGATAGCGAAGTTTGTGTTTTTGCTATACAAATTGGAAGATTTGCATACCCTAGTTCTTCAATTTGCTGAATTGTTTTACGAGCCGACAGGGAGTATTCAACATCGGTTGCTCCGTACATTTTTTGAGCGATAGTTTTGATTTTATCTTTAATAGGACTATTAAAATCATACAATGGTTGAAAACATTTTTTGCATTTAGCTGCTTCGGAAACTACAAGTTTAGCTAGTTCAACTGCACCTTCGCCACCTTTTGCCCATGAATCATTTACGGCAACTTTTACACCTTGTTCTTCGCAGTGTATTTTAACAGCAGACAACTCTTCATCGCTATCCGTCAAAAAACGGTTAATTGCAACCACAGGGTTGATGTTATAATAACGCATGTTTTCGATATGTTTGTCTAAGTTTGCCAATCCTTTTAAAACCGCTGACAAATCTGGTTCGTTTAATTCTTTTGCTTTTACGCCACCATGATATTTGATAGCTCTGATGGTAGCAACAATAACAACCGAACTTGGGCTTAATTTACCATATTGACATTTTATATCTAAAAACTTTTCGGCACCCAAATCCGAAGCAAAACCAGCTTCTGTAACTACATATTCTGAAAGGGAAAGAGCTAATTTTGTGGCTACTAATGTGTTGGTTCCTTGTGCAATGTTGGCAAAAGGTCCGCCGTGAATAATGGCAGGTGTGTTTTCCATTGTTTGCACTAAGTTTGGTTTTAAAGCATCTTTAAGCAAAACAGCCATTGCTCCCTGAGCTTTTAAATCGCGTGCAAAAACAGGTTTTTTGTCGTAAGTATATCCAATGAAAATATTTCCTAATTTTTGTTTTAAATCATCGATGCTTGTTGCTAAGCATAATATTGCCATCACTTCCGAAGCAGCGGTAATGTCAAATCCACTTTGTCGTGGAACTCCATCTGTTAACCCACCCAGTCCTAAAACAACGTTGCGTAACGAACGATCGTTCATATCTATTACTCGTTTCCAGACAATAGAGCGAGGGTCAATATTTAAGTTATTTTTTTTATTTTGAAGATTATTATCTATTAATGCCGACAATAAATTATGTGTTTTTTCAACTGCTGCTATATCGCCAGTAAAATGCAAATTTATGTCTTCCATTGGCAATACCTGAGCCATTCCGCCACCAGCAGCACCGCCTTTTACACCAAAAACAGGTCCTAACGATGGTTCGCGGAGAACTACTGTAGCTTTTTTACCAATTTTGTTTAAGCCTTGAGCCAGTCCAATCGAAGTTGTAGTTTTTCCCTCGCCAGCCGGAGTAGGAGTCATGGCAGTAACCAATACTAATTTCGATTTTTTTGCTTTTTCTTCATCAATATACTTTAGTGGAATTTTTGCCTTATATTTTCCATATAAATCAATATCTTCGATGTCAATACCTAGTTTTGAAGCTATTTCATTAATGTGAAGCATTTTTGCCTCGCGAGCCAATTGGATGTCTGATTTCATAAATATAACGTTTTTATACAAGTATCTATACTCTTAACAATAAAATAATAAAAATGTTTAAATAGTGCCTGTAATCTAATTACATAGTTCGCTAAAGCAAATTACACTGTTCGTCGCGACGAACATTTCGCTAAAGCGAAGGGCACAGTGTTTCACAGAAAAAAACTGTGTAAACTGTGTGTACACCGTGGGGTTTTTTTTCTTTTTTAACCGCAATGTTTTTAATGTTGCAATGCTGAGTGGAACGAAGTGGAGCGTTTGCATCTATTACGATAATAGATTCCTCACTAAGTATCGGAATAACAAATCGCTGAGGTAAACGGCAAACTAAAATAAATTATGCATTTCCTTTTGACAGAAAGAACAAACCAACTGAAGCAGGAAAAATAAAAACAATTAATGTTTTATCGAGTATTATTCCATGATAACCACGGGCAATAAAAAATACCGAAATCAGAAAAACAAGCAATCCTGAAATTACTGTTAAGCCACCATTTTTTCGAAATCCTCCTGCAAAGAGTAAAATTGCAAATAAAAAGAATAAAAGAACCACTAAATAATTTACATTTTGGAATTGAAACGTTTTAACCGTTTCGTAATAATAAAAAATGATAAATAATAATACGGAAATTCGGAGCATCCATTTAGCAACAATTTCGAGGGATTTAATAGGTTTCATTATAAATTTTCATTGGTTTGAAAGACAAAAATACAAAAAAAACCTGCAAATTATAAATTCACAGGCTTTTAGTAAATAAAATTCGATATTGCAGTGTTATTTATTCTTCATTGCAAATTCTCGTCCAGCACGAAGAGCGGCAATATTTACATCTACAACTTCTTGTCCTTTACGGCTAAATTGAGCAGTGATGGCATCTTCTAGGCTTTGATATTCCATATTTAGAAATGGAGATGCTGCACCTAAAATAACCATGTTAGCCGAACGAGGAGAGCCTAAGTCTTTTGCAATTTGATCGGCATTGATGATGATTTTTCGAGGTAATTTTTTAAGTTCGGATATTATTTCTTCGATTGGTGGGTAGTTTGCAATATTTGCAAATGGTTCATCGTTGGTAATTACCCATGCATTTTCCGAAAGTAGAGGTAAATATCGCAATGCTTCCATTGGTTCTACCGAAATAATTAAATCGGCTTGACCTTTAGGAATTAAATCCGAAAAAATTTCTTGGTCGGAAAGACGCAAGTTTGATTGTACGTCTCCACCACGTTGACTCATACCATGAACCTCGGCTTGTTTTAAGTATAAATTTGATTTTACGGCAGCGTAGCCTATGGTAGTTGCAATCGACAAAATCCCTTGTCCACCAACACCCGCTAATATTATGTCTATTTTCATTGTTTTTGTTTTAAATTAAAATCTGTTTACTCCTAAAATTATACTGCTTTTTCCTTAAATTTTAAACGCATTCTGCGATTTAAAGTTTGAATGCATTCACGTGTTGGAATGATTACGCTAACGCCATTGTATGCTAATTCTTTTGCCATTATTTCAACATTTTCTTCGTGGTTTTTACGAAGTGGTTTAATAACGTGAAGATGTTCGCGTTCAACGCCCAATCCTAAGCAAATTTGTTCTACTCGTCCAAACGCATGCGAATCTTGTCCACCTGTCATTCCTGTAGTTGAATTGTCTAAAATTAAAACAGTAATAGGGCTTTTATTAATAATTGCATCCAAAAGCGAAGTCATTCCTGAGTGTGTAAATGTAGAGTCGCCAATAACTGCTACAGCTGGAACTAAGCCTGCATCGGCAGCACCTTTAGCCATGGTTATCGAAGCTCCCATGTCAACGCATGAATTAATTGCATTAAACGGAGGAAGAGCACCTAATGTATAACAGCCAATATCTGCAAATACTCTACCTTCGCCATATTTTTTAATTGTTTCATTTAATACATTATATGAATCAATATGTGAGCAGCCAGTACAAAGTGCAGGTGGGCGTTGTTTTACCACAGCTGGAACTGCAGAGCCTTCGTATGGGTTCATTCCCAATGATTTAGCAACCGAATTTGGATCTAATTCGCCAGTTCTTGGCAAAAATCCATTCATGCGCCCTTTTATAGGTTTGCCGTTTTCAACAATACCTCTTAAAATATCTTCAATTATTGGATAGCCTTCTTCCATCACTAAAATACTATCGCAGCTATCGTACAATTTTTTGATTAATTTTTTTGGTAGTGGATATTGTGAAATTTTTACAATAGGATAGGGGCATTTGTCTGGATAAGTTTCCATTAAATAATTATATGCAATTCCGCTTGCAATAATACCCATCGATTTGTCTGTGCCATCTATAAATTTATTGAATTTAGAACTTTCGGCTTCTAACTCCATTGGTATTTGTTTCTCAATTAAATCGTTGTATTGTTTACGAGCTATTGCTGGTAACAAAACATACTGACGAAGGTTTTTTGGAAGATGTACTTCGTTTTGTGGAAGTTTATCCGCAAGTTGAACGCCCGAACGGGAATGGGCTAAACGTGTTGTAATTCGGATTAAAACTGGAATTTGAAATTTTTCCGAAAATTCAAATGCATAGCGTGTCATTTCGTATGCTTCTTGCTGATTAGAAGGCTCAAATGTTGGAATCAATGAGAATTTCCCAAAAAATCGGGAATCTTGCTCATTTTGCGACGAGTGCATCGAAGGATCGTCGGCAACAATAATCACTAAACCACCGTTTGCTCCAGTTATTGCAACGTTCATAAATGGATCGGCTGCCACGTTTAAACCTACGTGTTTCATGCAAGCCAATGCTCTTTTTCCTGCATACGACATTCCAATGGCAACTTCTAACGCAGTTTTTTCGTTGGTTGACCATTTGCAATGAATATTTTTTTCGGTTGCTTCTTTTGAATGTTGAATGTATTCGGTAATTTCTGTGGATGGTGTGCCCGGGTAAGCATATACCCCCGAAATGCCTGCATCTATAGCTGCTTGTGCTATTGCTTCATCTCCTAGTAATAATAATTTCTGCATTGTATTTATTTTTTATTTTTTTTTGTTTCTTTATTTTGGACAAAACTAATGATATTTTTTTAATTTCAAACACCTTAAATAGATTCAATTTTATATTTATTATCAATTCGGGCTAAGTGTTAAAAATTATCAATTAATTTAATTTAAGTAGGAAATGTAAAATAATTATAAACCAAGTGATTTGTCTATTAAAATCATCGCTTTTAACGACATTTCGGCAAATTGATTGATGGAAATTCCGATTTTTTCACATTCTAATATGTTTTCTCGTTTAACCGATGCTGCAAAGTTTTTTTCTTTCATTCGCTTTACAATCGATTTTGTTTTCACAGAACTCAATTTTTTATCGGGATATACCATTGCGGTTGCCATAATGAGTCCTGTAATTGTTTCGCATGCTGCTAATGCATGCTCTATTTTAGTTTGCCTTGCTCGAGGAGCAGCCATTTCGTTGTGCATTAAAATTGCATCCAATGCATCTTGAGGCAAATGCAAATCGGAAATTAACTCAGCTGATTTTGTGCCGTGAATTAATGGATTTGCATTTGTAACTTCTACATCAATATCGTGCAAAAGTCCTGTTAAACCCCATATTTCCTCATCTTCGCCAAAGTGCTTTGCAGTTGTTGCCATCACTACTTCAGACGCTAAACAGTGTTTACGCATGTTTTCGTTATCTATGTATTTATGCAGAATTTCAAGGGCTTTCTGGCGTTTCATAATCGGTAATTTATTATGTGGTAAACATTCGGTTTTATTTTAATTTCGACATGCTAAACAGTCTTATTGATGCAAATTTATAAAAATTGAATTGGTTTTATCGATCTCCCGATAAAAACTTTTTATTTTATTCATTGATAATTATTTTGTAATTTTGCTTAAATTTCAAATTATAAAAAATGGATACTAAAATATTAGCAATTACTCCTGATGTTAAGTGGATTGGAGTGTTAGATTTCGACATAAGAACTTTTGATATTGTAATGGAAACCAAATATGGAGCAACGTATAATTCATATTTTATTAATGCTTCAAAAAAATGTATCGTTGAAACAGTAAAAGAAACGTTTTGGGATACATATCTCGAAAAAATCAATCAGTTGGTTGCTTTAAACGAGATTGAATATATTTTTGTCAATCACACCGAACCCGATCATACTGGAAGTTTAAAAAAATTACTTGCAATTGCTCCAAATGCAAAAGTTCTTGCTAGTGGGAATGCAATTCGTTATTTAAAAGATCAAATTGGTGAAGATTTTCCGCACATAATTGTAAAAGATGGCGATGAAATAGATTTAGGCAATAAAACTATGAAAATTATTGGAGCAGCAAACTTGCATTGGCCCGATAGTATTTACAGCTATTTAGTGGAAGATAAAGTTTTGTTTACATGCGATTCGTTTGGCTCACATTACTGTAATTCGGAAATGTACGACGACAAAGTTGGCAATTTTGATGATGCATTCAAATATTATTTTGATGTAATTTTAAAACCATTCAGCAAGTTTTTATTGAAAGCAATCGAAAAAATTCGTCCATTGGAAATAAAAGCAATTTGTAATGGGCACGGTCCTTTGCTAACTTCAAATTGGAAACGATACGTTGATTTGTCTGAGCAATATGCCAAAGAAGCATTGGGATTGTGTCAAAAAAACAAAGTTTTAGTTGCATATGTTTCGGCTTATGGTTACACCCGTGAGCTTGGCGAAAAAATTGTGGAAGGTTTAAAACAAGTAAAAGGTGTGGAAGTTGATTTTTGTGACATCGAAAAAATGGACTTAGAAACCTTGAGCTATAAGCTCGAAACAAGTTCGGCATATTTATTTGGTAGTCCAACAATAAACCAAAATATGTTACCACAAATGTATATGTGTTTTGCACTCATGTCGCCATTACGCGATAGAGCTAAACTTGCTGGAGCATTTGGTTCGTACGGATGGAGTGGCGAAGCAGAAAAAAACTTAGTAAATAATATACAAAACCTTAAACTTTCTTATTTTGGCGAAAGTTGTTTCGTGAAATTTCGTCCACAACAAAAAGATTTTAGTACTTTTGTTGAATATGGAAAACGCTTTGGACAAAAAATCATCGAATCGCAATGTGTTTGCAATGATTAGCAAACATTTTCGCATTAAAGTTTTTGCTTTTATTTTGGTGTCAATGTGCTTAATTTCGGCATGTACTCCCGAATATTTTATTGTAAAAAACTTTAAAGAGACAAATAATATTTCGGTATTAATATTGCCTTGCAATGTAATACTAAATTCAAATACAACCATTGTTGAATTGTATCCCGATTATGCCAAACTTCCAAAAGCACTTCAAGATACAATTTGGAATGCAAATACAAAACTTCTTGAAAAAGTGCCCGATTCGGTTGTGATTAATGAATTTTACTCTTCCTTAATTAAACAATTACGATTAAGTGAAGTTAAAATTTATTCGATAAACGAGATTGATGCATTTAATGCGTTGGATTCAAATGCGTATGTTTTGAAAATTGCTCAAATTGAAATGGAAGAAAATAAAAAAAGAATTCCGTATTCGGAACCAGTTGAATACAACTATGAGGTTTATAAAGAAGTTGAAGTTAAAACCCTGTCATTAAATGTTTGGTTCGAATTTACAAAAGCATCAAACGACACAGTTGCTCCTCAGGTTTTGTATTCTTCTCAAACTATCAGCGACGAAGTGTCTGGACGATTTGCTCAAAATATAAATGGAAGCTACGATTTTAAATTTAAACGGAACGACATTGATGCAAATGATATTTTACCTTTAGCTAGGATTGCTTCGCTGAAAATGGGACAATATTTTTACAATCATTTACTTAATGTTTATGCCAAAAAAGTATATCAATCTTATGATTATAATTTGCGATATATTGGAAAGCAGCTAGATAAACAAAAAGGATTTTCTATTTACTATCCTTCAGTAGATGAGCGATTTATAGAGATTTCAAAAACTAAATAGTTTATATGGAAACATTGCACACATTAACTTCACACCGAACTATCCGCAGCTATAAAAAGGATGCAATTCCAAATGCAATTTTACAAGATATTTTAAACGCTGCAGTTCGTGGTTCAACAACCGGAAACATGCAATTGTATAGCATTATTATAACACAAGATTTGGAAATGAAGAAGCAATTAGCACCCCTTCATTTTAATCAAAAAATGGTAACCGAAGCTCCAATAATGCTTACATTTTGTGCCGATTTTAACCGCTTTAATAAATGGTGCGAATATCGCGGAACTAAACCTGGATACGATAATTTACAGTCGTTTTCGTGGGCTTTTGTGGATGCCGTTATTGCTACTCAAAATGCTTGTATTGCCGCCGAAGCTCATAAACTTGGAATTTGCTACTTGGGAACAACTACGTATAATGCCGATAAAATTATCGATGTTTTAAAATTACCAAAAGGAGTTGTTCCAATTACTGCTATTACAATTGGATATCCAGATGTTATTCCCGAATTAACCGATAGGCTTCCACTGGAAGCGGTTGTTCACCATGAAACATATCAGGATTATGACGAAACTTCGATTAACGATTTGTTCAAAGAGAAAGAAGAGCTAGCTTCGACCAAGGAACTTCTTGAAGAAAATCAACTGGATAATTTGGCGAAAATTTTTGTCGAAAAGAGATACACTAAAAAAGATAATGTGCATTTTTCAAAAGTGTTTTTAGAAGTATTAAAAAATCAAGGATTTTTTAACCACGAAGAATAATTTGCATTTTAATCTTTTTGATGAAAATTTAGCGTAGGTTTTGTTTTTCCTCGTATTTTTCAATCGCAATTTTAGCAGCATAAGTGCCCATTTCTATAAGCTTCTGAGTCGCGTAAAACTCGTAGGTTTTCGCACAATTTCGGGGTATGTGAATTACTAAATCTGGATTATTTTCGGAGATACTATATTCGACTAATTTGCTGATTTGCAACTCAAATGACATGCTCATAATGTCAATTAACCCAATTTCTTTTGGTGTTTGTTTTTTGGGAATATATTTTTTGAATGAAGATTTATAAATTGGGTTTTCTTCATCTAAATCGTTCACATTTACCGCTATAACAATGTCGTTTTCGGTTCGTTTAACTCTATTTATTGGGAGCGGATTTACTACACCTCCATCCACCAAAATGGTTGAATCAACTACACCTGGGTGAATAAAAATTGGAATAGCAACCGACGAACGAATGGCTTTAGATAGCGAGCCTTTAGTAAAAACAACTTCTTTATTATTGTAAATATCTGTGGCAACAGCCGAAAAACTAATGGGCAAATTTTCAATGCTCTTTTGTCCAATAAATGGACTAATTTTTTCGAATACTTTATCGGCTTTTAAAAATCCTTTGCGGCTAAAAGAAATATCCATTAATCTTAAAATATCGCGTTTGGATAAACCCAATGCCCATTCTTTAAAAGGATTTAATTTTCCAGCGGCATAAACTCCTCCAACCAATGCCCCAATTGAACAGCCCGAAATAGATGTTATTGTATATCCGTGTTTTTCAATTTCTTCAATAACACCAATTTGCGACAATCCACGTGCTCCTCCACTCGATAATACCAATGATACATTCTTCTTTTGAAAATTATCCACTTTATTTTTTTATTTCAGACATCTAATTTATAAATAATTCGACAGATATTATTTTTTTTTTCAATTATTTGTTTTTTGAATAAAAAAAATGTAATTTTGACACCTGAATTAAAAACATAAATCTCCTCATAACAATTTTCTGTTAATCCGAGGTATTTTTCCCAAAATTACAAGGTCATTGAATTTACAAACACTAAGATTAATAAATATACTATTATATGTATAAAAAGGATGCACTTAATGAAATGCTCATTACGGAGTTGAAGGATATTGCTAAAACTCTAGATATCGAAAAATTTGACAAATTAACTAAAATAGAACTTATTTATAAGATACTTGATCATCAGGCAATGAATCCTAGCCAAGAAATATTGAATGAAGAAAAAGAGAATTCGAATAAAGGTCCTCGAAAACGTATTCATACTAAAAAACCACTTGCTACTTCCATCGAAAAAGGTCAAATTGAAACTAAACCTGTTCCAAATAAAGAAGTTACAATAGAGAAAAAGGAAACAAAAGTACAACTTCCAAAAGTTAATAAGGAAGTGATGATTTCAAAGCCAGAAATTTCCGAAACTCAAGCAAACAATCCAAATAGTCATAAAAAGACAAATAAAAATTTCAATAATAAAAAACCTTTTAATACAAACAAAAATCAACATAAAACAAACAAGCAATTCCCAGAAGATAAAATGCCTTCAACTTTGTTTGATAATATCAAAATTATCAACGAAATAACGATTCCAGCTAAGGTTGAAGAAAGAAAGAAAGTGTTGCTCGAGGATATAGAATTAGGAATAAATGATGATAATTCAATACCAATGATTGATTATTCGTTGGTGTCAAACGATATTATTATCGATGATTTAATGGACGATGATGTGGTTCTAAAATCTTTAAAATCTGAGTTTATTGTTCCAGATATGTTAGATGATAACAGCCAAGAGCCTACCATTATAGAAGATGAAATTATAATTCCAGTATCTGTAATTGAAGAGGAGGTAAAACCTGTTAAGAAATTTGAAATTAAGAAAAAAGTAGGCGAAAAAAGTCCTGAAAATGACACCCATCATATTTCCGAGTTTACTAATGAAATAAAATCTCTCGAAATTATTGAAGCAAAACCTCTCGAAAATAATTCTTCAGAGCAAGTTCAAATTCAGCAAGTTGTTCAGGAAAAAGAGCCTCTTATTGAATACGATGGCACCATTTTAAGTGAAGGTGTTTTGGAAATTGTAAATGATGGATACGGTTTTTTAAGATCTTCGGATTATAATTATTTGAATTCACCCGATGATATTTATGTTTCGCAATCGCAAATAAAATTATTTGGTTTAAAAACTGGCGATACGGTTCGTGGTTACATTCGCCCTCCAAAAGAAGGTGAAAAATATTTTCCACTGGTAAAAGTAGAAGAAATAAATGGTAGAACTCCCGAAGAGGTTCGAGATAGAATCCCTTTCGACTATCTAACGCCACTTTTTCCAGATGAAAAATTAAAATTAACAGGTCATAAACTTGAAACTATTTCAACAAGAGTAATCGATTTATTTTGTCCTATTGGAAAAGGTCAACGTGGATTAATTGTGGCACAACCTAAAACTGGTAAAACAGTTCTTTTAAAAGAAATTGCAAATGCAATTGCCGCAAATCACCCCGAAGTTTATCTTATTGTTTTACTTATCGACGAACGTCCAGAAGAGGTTACCGATATGGAACGAAGTGTTAGAGCAGAAGTTGTAGCTTCTACATTTGACGAGCCAGCCGATCGCCACGTTCGTATTTCAAATATTGTGCTCGAAAAAGCCAAACGTATGGTTGAATGTGGACATGATGTTTGTATCCTTCTCGATTCCATAACACGTTTAGCGAGGGCATATAATACTGTTTCTCCAGCATCAGGTAAGGTTTTATCTGGTGGGGTAGAAGCCAATGCTCTTCAAAAACCAAAACGCTTTTTTGGTGCTGCACGTAAAATTGAAAATGGTGGTTCATTGACAATTATTGCAACTGCATTAACCGATACCGGCTCAAAAATGGACGAAGTAATCTTTGAAGAATTTAAAGGAACTGGAAATATGGAACTTCAACTCGACCGCAAACTTTCGAATAAACGAATTTATCCTGCTGTTGATATTGTGGCTTCGAGCACACGTCGCGATGACTTGTTACATACTAAAGAAACCCTTCAACGCCTTTGGATTTTACGTAATCACCTAGCGGATATGAATACTATCGAGGCTATGGAATTTATAAAAGACAAAATGAGATTTACAAAAGATAATGACGAATTCCTGGTTTCGATGAACGGATAGGAGCTAGTATAAAGTTTAAAGTACGCAACGAGGGTTGATTTACCACAGTAAATCAACCCTCGTTGTAAATATATGACAGCGTTTTAATATTTAGTGTTTTTAAGAAAACGCCAAGCATTATTCGCCGAGGCGAAATGAATTTCAAATTTATTTCTACCCGACTCCTGACTTTGACACTTTTTAAAGCATGTTTTACGAATGATTTGTTTCTATAAAATTGGATTTTGTCATAAAATTTGCAAACATCAAGGCAAATTTTTCGCCAAAATCATTTTTCAATTATATAGTGTCTGCAAATATCAGCATAAATCTCTGACTATCAACAATTAACGGTTAATAACTTTCTTGAATCTTTACCTTTTTTTCTTTGATATATAATTTGAAATGACTAATTTTGAGCATGTTAAGTTATTTTATTAAGATTTTTAGCACAATAATTCAAGGAGATTCACAAAATGAGAAAAAGATTCGAGCAACAATTACAGTTAGGGCAAAAGCCAATATCAGAAATTCAAATAAATCCAAGATATCGTTCTGCGTATCCAAAATTAATATTTG
>JBBQWB010000025.1:0-33187 GCA_038210985.1 Bacteroidales bacterium | reverse complement strand
ACTCAAAATAAGTACATTACCGACTTTTCAACAAAAGGAATAAGTACTTTATTTAATAAAAATGAGCCAATTCAAGAACCTCGTTTTGTTTGGTTTACCTATGCTTTAGATTATCATTTTTTTAAACTAAATCCGCTTGCGTATCACATTCATAATTTACTTTGGCATTTTTTTAATGTGATTCTTGTTTTTCTTTTGGCTCTTCTGTTTTTCAAGGATCGATTAATAGCTTTGGCTTTATCAGTAGTTTTTGCACTTCATCCCATGAATATCGAAGCAATTGTTTGGATTACTGGACGAAAGGATTTGATTTTCACTACGTTTTATCTTTTGGCATTGTTTGTTTATTTAAAATATCATACTAAAAATAAAAATCCTTTCGGGTTTATTTTGGTTTTAATCCTAGCTTATTTATCCTCCTTATCTAAAATTCAGTCAATTACTTTTCCTTTAATACTTATTCTTTTAGATTGGTATTTAAATCGAAAATGGAATTTAATTTGCATTTTTGAAAAGACACTTATTATTTGGCTTTTATGGATTGCTCCTGCCCACATCAACTTATTAGTATCCATTTTAATTTATTTACCTACATTTTATCTTATACAATATTATAAATCATTTAAGTTAAAACAGTATATTATTATAGCATTTGCGTTTGTGTTGCTTATTGTTTTTTCCAAATCTATTACAAAAGATTTTGAAAATTACATTTATACATACATTTTTGTTTTTATGGCAATAGTTGCTTTCAACAAACTAATCATCAGGCTTAATCCTTCAAAACTGATTTTTTTCAAGAAAAAAGCACCTTACTTTATTCTTATTTCATTTGTTTTAGGAGTAGTTTTATTATTTGTTTTTAGCGATTCTGTACTTGTGTATTATTTTAACCGAGCAATGGCGTTCGATAAGTTCAAAATTATTGATCGAATTTTTATGGCTTCTTATGGAATCTCTCATTATGTTTTTAAGTTTTTTATTCCATTCGGACATTCTCTAATACAACCATATCCATTAAAAACAAACGGTTTTCTTCCTGTTATTTATTATTTAAGTCCATTATTTCTAATTTCAATATCCGTTTTATTATATTTTACCACAATCAAAAAAAAGCAATTCTCTCGTGAAATTATTTTCTTTGGTTTATTTTTTCTAATAACGATATCGCCAGTATTGCATATTATTCCTATTTATGGTCATTTAATAACTGCCGATAGATACTCGTACATGAGTTATTTTGGTTTATTGGGTATATTGTTTTATGCATTAAAACAATGGAAACCAGCAAGCTCAATCAAGGTTTACCTCTTTTTTTCGGTCATTCTTTTTTTTATTATTTGCGATGTTATCCGTGTTCCATTATGGAAAAACGAAAAAGTATTATTCGACCAAGTAATAAAAAAACATCCTGATTTTTCGTTGGCATATAATAATCGTGGATTTTGGTACTACAATCGAGGAAATATTAGCGAAGCTGAAAAAGACTTTTCAAAATCTGTTGAATTAGACTCACATAACAAAGTTGGATTTTATAATCTCTCGTTGATATACGCTCAACAAAACGATTTTTATAAAGCAATAATGACATTAAACAAAATTGACAGTATTGATACTTATGTTGACGGCTTATACATGCGTGGTTATAGCTTAAAACGCATAAATCAGCTAAATGAATCATTGCAAGACTTTAATAAATTGCTTAAACTTGAACCAAGGCATGCTTTTGGACTTTATAATAGAGGAGTTAATTATTATTTATTAGAAGATTACGATTTATCCATTCTGGACTATAAAAAACTACTTGAAATTCAACCAAAATTTCATCAAGCATACGATGCCATGGGAAATTCGTATATGATGGCAGGAAAATATGATTCCGCATTAACTTGCTTTAATTCAGCACTTAATCTCGAATCGACCATTGCGGATTATTACATTAACAAAGCCGAATGTTTAATTAGAATTGGTTTATCGAAGGAATCGTGTGCACCGCTTCAGGAGGCGTTAAGGCTAAATCATCCGCGAGCGAGCGAGCTATTGAGAACTTTTTGCAAATAAATTCAAAAAAAGTTTGTTACTTTCAATTAAAAGTGTACTTTTGCAATCTCATTTACATGAATGAGAAAAATTGACAAGAAAGTTCTTATACATATTAGGGGAAGAAAGTAGCCGATAAATTAAGTTTTAAAAGCACTTTGTGAAGAAGATTTTAGTTCAGGAGAGATGGGTGAGTGGCTGAAACCAACAGTTTGCTAAACTGTCGTATTCGAAAGGGTACCGGGGGTTCGAATCCCCCTTTCTCCGCCACGTTCTTTATAGTTGAAAAACGTTAAAATTAATTCGGGGTATAGCGCAGTCCGGCTAGCGTACCTGCTTTGGGAGCAGGGGGTCGCAGGTTCGAATCCTGCTACCCCGACTTTTTTTTTGTACTATAACCAAATAAAAAACAGCATTATACCTTTGGTTCCGTAGCTCAGTTGGATAGAGCAACAGCCTTCTAAGCTGTGGGTCATAGGTTCGAATCCTATCGGAATCACAAAAACAACATAATAAAAATTAAAACCACTGAAAATTAACACTTTCGGTGTTTTTTTTTTGTTATGAAAGTGCATTATTACTCTTTGAAGCAATTGGTGCAATATTATAAAGATTATTGAGGAACTACATTGTGTTCAATTGATGTTTTTATCTAAATCAAAAAACTGACCAATTACCTGTAACTCATTTTTACCGAATAAATCAATTGTAACAGGGAGCAAAAGCTTTGGCATTTTATCAGTTGAAAAAAGCTTATTAGTAGTAAAATAGTTTTTCACTTTAGGGAAAAAATCATTTTTAGCAAGTTCTATATTACTTTTGGGATTTTTTTGTATAGCTTGCTCGTCATCGATAAACCTGGTAAAAAGATTTTCAAAAATATTTACATTAACGCTAACATCTATCAAAACTGGCTTCGAGAAATTAATTACATTTTGATTGTAATTACTCAGATATTCAATATAAGGTTCGTTTACTATAATATTTTTTCCTTCATTGCCAAATATATTTGCTTAATCTTCATTAATATCAATTTTCGAAATAACAGATTCTATTGATTTTAAATAGGTTTTAATAAATCTTTTTGTTTCATTATCAACCATAGAACCGATAATAGAAAATCGATTTCTAGAATAGTTGAAAAAACTATTATTTCCATTTGAAAGCAATAAGCAAAAGATCTAATGGTGTTTGGGAGAGTATGTCATCAAGTTGTTCACGACAATCAATAATATTAATTTTAAAATCTTCAATAATTTTCAAACGGATTTTATTCCGATTTTGTTGCAAAGTTCGGAAAAAAATCGAGATATAAAGGGCGAACTCAAAAGACTTTCGTTATCAATTATTAAACCAGCTTCCTTATCGAGATTGTTGCTGTTAAAGCAATAGACATGGTCAATCGGCACAAATACATTTGACTTAATATCATATAAAAGGTTTAAGTTGTCAAAATGTCTATCCTCATTACAAAGCCAAATATCAAACAATGCTATTTTAATAAAATTAAATAACGCTGATTCATTCTCTTTTTTAAGAAAAGGAGATGAAATAAAAAACTTATCTACTTCCTTGAAGTTGCCATGAAAATTTGAGCCAAAACATGGAATATCAAAATAATGATTTGGAAAAGATATGTTCCGTTTTTACATTAATTGCGGCAAAATCTGGAACAGGTAATTTCCATATTTTTAAAAAATGCGCAGCAATGAATTCACTAAATAATGGCGAAGCAAAGCCCACACCAGGGATAAAATATAAAACTCAACTATTAACTTTTCGTTTCAATAACTCAAAAAAATATTTTTTATTCAGACTTTATTTGACAAATAAAAGCAGAAATAGGTTTTAATGGTCTAAACTTTGTTTTAACTAATAGGTCTTTAATAGTTGCTATATCAAAACTATAGTTTTCAGTTTTTGGATTAAATATATTTAAGTTTTTAATATGTGATTTATAGGACTTAGTTCTTGCAATAAGACTCCGTGTTTGCCTCCCGATTCAATGTTGATTATAAGAATCGAGGGTTGAAAATAAAAAACCGTCAAAATCCTATCCTATCAATAAAAAAAAAAGCCCTCTTTCAAGGACTTTTTTTATTATTATTAAAAGACTATTTAGTCCTTGCAAACACTATCTATCTCTATCTCTTCGTGGTTTATAGGAAGAGTTTCGAGAATCCCCACCTTCATTTCTTGAGGATTTGTATCCCCTACCCGAATCTGATGGTTTCCGGCTAGAAGAGAATGAATCACTTCGCCCAGATGAATATCTTGAACTACGTTCGTTTGAACGACTATAGGATTTAGAACCACCAGATGAGTTGGACTCGCTTCTATCCATTTCGTCCACTCTTAAAGGACGGTTATCAAACATTATTTTAGCAAACGATTTTTTTAATGGAGGAATCACACTATCGGGAACAGTAAAGATAGAAAAACGATCACGAATATCTACTTCACCAACGTCCACCGATTGCTCGTCCATAATATCACGAACAAAATCGCGAAGCATAGGTTTATCAAATCCGTCAATTCGACCTACATTTATAAACATTCTAGTAAATCCATCTTTTTTAGGATTTCTGGATTGTCGTTCCTCGCCTCTTTCGCCTCTTTCTCTGATAGAATCGGCCGAAACATTCAAATCTGGAACTTTTCTGTATTTTTCAAAAATCGCATTAAATTGAGTAGATAAAAAACGTTTGATTATTTCATCTTTATCTAGCTCAGCAAATTTTTCGTAATAACTTTTATCAATAAATTTCACATGATCTTCAACCGATTCTACATTTAACACTTCATCAATATGATGTAAAATTCGTTTTTCACATATTTCCGGACCAGTAGGAATCGGCATTTGAATAAACTTTTGGCTTACTTTATTTTCGAGATGTTTTACTTTAAATTTTTCTCGAGTATTTACAATAACCACCGAAATACCAGATTTATTAGCTCTGCCAGTTCGTCCACTACGGTGTAAGTATGTATCGTAATCGTCGGGTAAATTATAATTTAACACATGCGTTAAACTATTTACATCGATACCACGAGCAGCTACATCCGTTGCAACTAAAATTTGCAGACCTTTATTACGAAAGCGAGACATTGCATAATCACGTTGAGCTTGCGACAAATCGCCATGCAATGCATCGGCAGGATAACCATCTTGAATTAGTAAATTAGCAACTTGCTGAGTTTCGGCACGAGTACGACAAAAAACAATTGCATACATCGAAGGATAATAATCCACAATACGACGTAAAACAGAATATCTATCTTTTTCCTGTGCCACATAAAAATGATGTTCTACGGTTAATGCTCCTTGATTTTTCCGACCAGCAGTAACTTCATCCGGAGAATCCAAATATATTTTTGATAACGCAGCTACTTCGGGAGGCATAGTAGCCGAAAAAAGCAAAGTTTGACGTTGAGCGGGTGCATAATTTATGATTTCTTCCAAATCTTCGCGAAATCCCATATTTAGCATTTCATCCGCTTCGTCGAGTATAATTGTTCGAATACTCGAAATGTTGGCAGCTTTACGCTTTAACAAATCGAGTAAACGACCTGGTGTAGCAACAATAACATGTACACCACTTTTTATTTTACGAATTTGATTTTCGATAGATGCGCCACCATAAACGGCAACCATCGAAATTTTATCTTGATATTTTGAATACGCAACTAAATCATTGTGTATTTGCATACACAATTCGCGTGTTGGCGATAATATCAAAAATTGAGTAGTCTTAACCGAAGTATCTACTTGGTGTAATAGTGGCAAACCAAATGCCGCCGTTTTTCCTGTTCCTGTTTGTGCTAATCCAATTAAATCTTTAGTCGATTCGAGTAAATGAGGTATTACTTTTTCTTGTATTGGGGTGGGAGTTTCAAAACCAAGCTCTGAAATTGCTTGGAGAATTTGGCTGTTTAAACCAAATTGTTCGAATGTTATCATTATATTTTTTTAATTTGACTGCAAAAGTAGTCAAATTAATTGGTATATTTACAATTTGTAACAAATAAGAAGTAATTTTCATTTATTCTAACAATCGGATACAGTGAACGATATCCATAAAATATTAAAAGATTTTTGGGGACATAATGCTTTTCGTCCTCTTCAAGAAGATATTATCGAATCGGTTTTGGCTGGCAACGACACCCTTGCCCTTCTGCCTACCGGTGGTGGTAAGTCCATTTGCTTTCAGGTTCCAGCCTTAGCAAAAGAGGGTTTATGCTTGGTAATTTCGCCTTTAATTGCATTGATGAAAGACCAGGTTGAAAGTTTAAACAAAAAGGGAATTAAGGCATCGGCAGTTTTTTCGGGAATGCACAAAAGCGAAATCGATCGAATACTTGGAAATTGTCTTTTTGGCGATGTTAAATTTTTGTATGTATCGCCCGAGCGTTTAAAAACCGATTTGTTTACCACCAATTTACCCCGAATGAAAGTGAGCTTAATTGCAATCGATGAAGCACATTGTATTTCGCAATGGGGATACGATTTTCGTCCTCCATATCTCGAAATTGCCGAAATCCGACAATACTTTCCAAATGTTCCGGTAATTGCATTAACAGCCACCGCTACCCCAAAAGTAGTGATAGACATTCAACAAAAATTGAAGTTTAAAAATCCTTCCGTTTTTCAAAAAAGTTTTTCTCGTTCAAATTTAATTTATTTAGTGGTAAAGACCGAAAATAAACTTCAGCGTCTTTTACGCATTATAAATCGGATAAAAGGTTCAGGTGTGGTGTATGTCCGCAATCGTCGAAAAACTCAAGAAATTGCCAAATTTTTATACGAAAATCATATTACCGCTGATTTTTATCATGCTGGTTTAGACATGGCAGAACGTGACCGCAAACAGCACGAATGGATTAGTGGAAAAAAACAAGTAATTGTTGCCACAAACGCTTTTGGAATGGGAATAGACAAGTCAAATGTCCGTTTTGTGGTTCACATGGATATTCCCGATTCGATGGAAGCCTATTTTCAAGAAGCTGGCAGGGCTGGCAGAGATGAACAAAAAGCTTGGGCAATTCAACTATACGATGATTTAGATATTGCCGAACTGGATAAAAACTTTTTAAATTCATTTCCCGAAATAAAAGTAATTAGAAATGTGTATAATGCACTTTGCAATTATTTTCAAATTCCAATTGGAACTGGAGGCGAACGTAGTTTTGAATTTAATCTTTCCGAATTCGCAAAAGAATACTCGTTTAATAGCTTAATAGCCTATAATGCATTAAAATTTCTGGAAAAAGATGGCTTTTTAATAATTACAGATGCCGTATTTAAGCCCTCAAAAATCAGAATAGCTTGCACAGTCGAAGATTTATACCGTTTTCAAGTAGAAAACAAAAAATTCGAAAAACTAATTAAAACATTGCTTCGTTCATATGGTGGTTTGCATTCTAATTTTGTCAAAATTGATGAAAAAGATTTAGCTAAACGTATGGATATAGAAGTAAAACAGTTATCATCGTCATTGATTTATCTGGAGAGTTTAGGAATTTTAAACTACGATAAACAAACCGACAAACCTATTTTGATTTTTTTAGAAGATAGAGTGGATGAAAATCAAATTATAATTTCACCCGAACATTATCAGTTTTTAAAAGAAACAGCTTCCATCCGACTAGAGTCCATAATGCATTATGTTCAAACCATTACAAAATGTCGTAGCAAATTATTGCTCGAATATTTTGGAGAAATAAATTCGCTTCGATGTGGCGAATGTGATGTATGTTTGCAACGGAATAAAATGTCGGTAAACGATTTTGAATTCGATAAAGTTGTTGAAATTTTAAAACCTGTTTTACGAAAAGAACGTTTAACACTCGAAGAAGTAGTAAAAGCAGTAGATTTATTTACCGAAGAAAAAACAATTAAAATAATAAATTGGCTAATCGATAACAAAAAAGTAGATTTGCACGACGACAAAACATTAACTTGGATTAAACCTAAAAGGGATGCTTAACAATCAAAAAATCATCGTTGTAATGCCGGCTTATAATGCCGAAAAGACGCTCGAAAAAACATATAATGAATTACCTTTCGACATTGTGGACGATGTTATTTTGGTGGATGATGCAAGTTGCGACAATACGGTTGAAGTTGCTAAAAAGCTTGGAATTATGCATATTTTAATTCACAATCAAAACAAAGGTTACGGAGCCAATCAAAAAAGTTGTTATGATAAAGGAATTGAATTAGATGCGGATATTGTAATTATGCTTCACCCCGATTATCAATATACTCCTCTCCTAATTCCTTCCATGGTGAATCTTTTAACGTCTGATTTATACGATGTAGTTTTGGGTTCGCGAATATTGGGTAAAGGTGCGTTAAACGGTGGAATGCCAATGTATAAATATATATCGAATCGTTTTTTAACGCTTATTCAAAATCTATTCATAAATCAAAAATTATCCGAATACCACACTGGTTATAGAGCGTATAAAGCAAATGTGTTAAAAACAATAAATTATCATAAAAATTCAGACGATTTTGTATTTGACAATCAAGTGCTTTCTCAAATCTTTATGGCTGGCTTTTCGATTGCCGAAATTAGCTGTCCAACAAAATATTTTCCCGATTCATCTTCGATAAATTTCCGAAGAAGTATCAAATACGGACTTGGGGTATTAAACACCTCGTTTAAACATTTTTTACATGCTAAAAAAATCGTTAAATATACCATGTACAAGCAAAATACCAATACTTAAATCAAATTATCATATGGATTAATTTGATTTAAGTATTGGTATTACATCTGTTTAATCTGTGTGCTAATTTCTAATATCATTTACACTTATTTTATACCAGTATAAATAAATTTATCTTTCAGTAAATCAAGCTCTTTATCGACAGTAGTTTTTGTTAAAGCTGTAACTTTAATTGCGTAAATTTTACCCATTTTAGTATCCACAAACATCCATTGTCCTTCGCCTTTTCCATCTTTATTTACAATTAAATGCCTGCACCACATTCCACCTTTATTACTGGTAAAAACAGCATCCTTAACAACTAAAACTCCATTTATATTTATTCCTTTTTGAAGAACATCACGAATTTCTTCGACGCCCAAATTTTTATATTTTTCGTTTCGCACTTCGGTAAACGAATATATAAATTTATCACTTGCAAAATAATGAACCGTTGTATATTCGTTTAACTCCTTACGTTCGGTCGAACCAGGCAATTCAATAGTGTAGCCTTCGCCAGAGATTTTTGCAGGACAAAATTCCTTTTTATTTTGATTATCAATCGTTTTTTTAATAAAAGCCTGCTCCTCACGAGAGTCGAATATTAGCTTTCCATTTTGCCAGGTTTCGTAACGTTGTCGTCCATCTTTTAACGAGTGAAGAATTTTGCCATTTAAAATTCCATTTGTGTGATTTCCTTCAAACCATGAACCATCGGTTAAATCGTATGAAATTGCTTGTCCTGTGGGTTCATCATTTTTAAATTCACCATCGTAATAAAGCAAGTTACGAGCATCGTATAACTTTCCTTTGCCATGGCGTAAATTATCCACAAAGTCGCCCTCGTATCGAATTCGATTGCTAAATGTATAAGTTCCTTTTCCGTTTCGTTTTCCATCCTCAAATTCACCTTCGTAAACATCCCCATTTTTATAAAGTCGTTTTCCTTTACCAGTAATTTTTCCTTGATAAAATTCGCCTGAATAAATTAATATATCACTTCTATCAAAAAGTTGACCTTGTCCATGGCATTTACCATCTAAAAATAAACCTATATAATATGTTCCGTCCACATTATTAAACTTACCAGCACCTGCAAACAAACCCTTATCCCACTGACCAATATACACCGCATTACACTCTTCGTCGTATAAATTGCCTTGAAAAGTTTCATAACCATCTACAAATTCACCTTCATATCTCCAGCCTTTACGAACAACATCATCCGAAACTGTATAATCCTTCACTCCTTTTCCGTTGCTAATACTTCCCGAAATCAACATTCCTTCATGTTTAAGCATCAGCGAATTTTTGCATTGCGAGTAATTTGGAGGGATGCTACCATCAATTTGATTTGCTTTTTTGGTAATTTCATCATAACTAATGCCCGTTAAATATCCAAAATCGGTATTAACTTTTGCAATTTTACGCAAAAGTGCCGCTTCGTTTCGCATGGCAGCAATTTTATACACCGCATTTGCTAAAAATTTAGGACTTAATTCTTCGCTTTCGGGAACTGGATTTTCCTGCATATACTGCATTAAATAAAAAAGAATATACGGATCGTGCTGCAAATAACCATATTGATAAACAAAGTAAAAAGCATCTTTTCGACTTTTTTCATTTTTAAATTGCTCTAACATCGACAATTGGAAAACCCGATATGCATCATACTCGTCTTTGGCTTTATCGATGCTTAATGCAGCCTCGTCGAGCGAATTAAACAAAGCTGGAAAATCGAGCCATTTTTTAGGATGGATTTTACAAGAACGATTTTCGTCATGAAAAAAATATGGACTAATTTTCAATTTTATACTATCCGCAGGATTTTCAATTTTCGGACTATGTTGAGAAAATGCTATTGAACCATAAAACGATAATAGCAAACTGATTATTAAATATTTGTACCTCATAATTCAATTCTTTTTTTTCAAAATTAAGGTGTTTTATGTAATTAATTCACTTTTTTACAAAAAGTAATGAAACGCATTTTGTTAATATACTTACCTTTGCAGAAATATAAAGAAAACATAAAAAAATGAGTATAAAATTCAAATCGGTAAAAGTAATTACCTCAAGCGATTTAATGGGAATAGTTTTTGAAAATTCCGATAACAGCTTTACAAGCTCCTACAAAGAATTTGACAACAATCAGAATGTAACTTTAGAACAAGATTTTTCGGCTGAAGGAAGTCTTGAAAGTTACAATAAATACTCATATAACGAACAAAATCAATTAATTGAAACACATTATTTGGATGAAAGTGAAGAAGTTTTAGAAACTCACAAGTTTTATTATGAAAATGATAAATTAATTAAAGAGCACATTTATTACGGCGAAAATGAATACGATAATGACGATGATTATTACGATATAATTACTTATGAGTATAACAACGAAAATCAATTAGTTCATAAACAAAGTTTTGATTCGGATGGTGAATTTAATTCCGAAAAAAAATACACCTACGATGGCAAAAACAAAGTTAACGAACAGATTTTTGGCGAAAACCATATTTTAGAATTAGAATTGTCATATGAATACGATGATTTTGGAAATATTACAGACGAAATTCGCCACGATCATATTGAAAATATGAAAAATATTTTGGAACACCAATACAACGAACAATATTTAAAGGCAGTATCTTTAGTTTACAATAATTTTAAGGAATTGGTGTCGAAATCGATGTTTGAATACAATGACAAAAGTCAGCTTATTAAAGTTATTGAAGAAACAAGAGATTCGTATGTGGTTAAAAACTATGAACTGGATGAAAATGGTAGTGTTAAAGTAGAAAACTTTTTTAATAAAGATGAGGAGTTAATGCAATATAAAAATTACACATACCAAAACGATTATTTGGAGCAGGTAGATCAATTTGCGTTCAGCCCCGAATCGCCAAAAGCGGATGAAAATGGCTATTTACTAAATGGAAGTTTGAAATACGAATACGAAACATACTAAATTAATATATTGTATAAAAAATACTAATTAAAATGGATGTTATCAGTTTATTTCCTCAAGACTCATTTTGGATTCAGTGGGTAGTTTTGCCTGTTTTAATTTGTTTGGCACGTATTCTCGACCAAAGTATTGGAACACTTCGTTTGATATTTCTGTCTAAAGGAATGAAAACAATCACTCCTTTCTTGGCTTTTTTCGAGTCGCTAATTTGGCTAATTGCAGTGAGTCAGATTTTGAAGCATATGGATAACTTTGTTACTTTTATTGCTTACGGACTTGGTTTTGCTTTAGGTAATTATGTTGGGATTTTATTGGAAGAAAAAATATCGATGGGAAATGCCATTGTTAGGATATTCCCAAATTGCGATTCAAATGATTTTATTGAATACATGAAATCAAACAATTTTGGTTACACTTTAATGAATGCTGAAGGCAGTAAGGGTCCATTAAAAATTATTTTTTCGATAGTTAAACGCAAACATTTATCCGAATTTTTAGATAAAACGAACGAAATTCTCCCCAATTCGTTTTATACCATCGAAGAGGTAAAATCGGTTAAACAAGGTATTTTTAAAAACTCCGACCGAGATATATTATTTAAATCGCATTTTGGAGCTAAAAAAATAAAATAAAATTGCTTTTTTGGGTAATCTATTTTGTGGGTTAATTTCTCTTTTAAAATGGAAGTTATTGATTTCGACAGGCTCAATCACCAGTTTCTTATTTTTACATCAGAGTCTCCTGCAAGGGACTCTGATGTAAACTAATCAGGGTTCTCTGCGAGAGACACTGACTGGGTGATAATATTAGTCTTTTTCTTCCATAAAACTACCGTCAATTCTTTTGGGCATTGGCATCTTTTTTTGACGCTCCTCGCCTTTTTTAAGCCATATAGGTAATTTATTTTTTATCCATTCGTCTTTATCTGATTTAAGTTTTGCAGGATCTAAACCAATATATTTTTGTGCTTTTGCTTTGGTATTTAAATCTGGCATTTTCACTTCTTGGTTATATCCTAATTTAGCTAACAAGCGAGCAATTTCTACTCGTGCCATGGATGCTTTTTCGATTCCAGCAGAGATAATTCGCATACATTCAAGCGGTGCATGAAAAGGTCCACCATGACTTGCTGCCACAAAATCCCAACGCCATTGTGCCTGACGAATGTATTTTTGAATTGGTTTCATTTGTACAGGTGTAGCTGCTTTTTGTATTGCAAAAGCTGCTTCAATATGGCATTTTACCAATAAATCTTCTAAAAGTAATTTTTGTTGATACACCTTATCCTGACGTTCGTAAACATTTTCAATTAATGTTTCTTTTTTCTCGCGATGGCAAACCATACAAGAATTTTCGATATTATTTAATGGACTTTGGATTTTGTGGTCGGTAAATTTTTGGCTACCTTCCGCTTTGTATGGCATATGGCAATCGGCACACGAAACTCCACGTTCGAAGTGAATGCTATGTTTAAACAATTCAAAGTCAGGATGTTGGGCTTTAATCATTGGCGTTTGACTTAAAGGATGAACCCAGTCAAAAAATTCAATATTATCGTAATACGCTTCAATATCTTCCACATTATAGCCATTATCCCATGGGAAAGTTACAAATTTGCCATCTCCTTTAAAATAATATTCCACGTGACATTGAGCACAAACCATCGTTCGCATTTCATTTATTGGGAATGATTTGTAATCTATTTTTTGTCGCTTTAAGGCTTCGATAAGTGGAACTTGAACAATACGCAATGTTTGACTATTGGGATCATGGCAATTTGCACATCCAATAGGATTAATTATTTGAGGTAGCATTGAAGCCCATTTAGTTTTAAAAAAAGCTTCGGCTCCCATTTGGTTAATAACACGAGGTACATCAGGACCTTTGCATGTCCAACAACTTGAATTTTGTGGACCATCATGGTCATCCTTAGGAGTTCCAGTTCTAAGTGTATTTTGAATATCTTTAATAGCATATATATGACCTCGAGGTTGATTGTAATCCTTTGCAAATGAATAACCTGCAAACAAAATCACAATTCGAGGATCTTCTTCCAACACATCGCGCATTGCACTTCCATTGTATTTTGAGCGGAATGATGTGTCTGCCATTTGTTGATAAGTGGCATATTCATGAGGATAAGATTTTCCCCAAACTTCGTTGCGAGGTTCGTATTCATCCATTTTGTATTGTGGCAAATTTAATACAGATGCTTCTGTTCGTCTTTGAATAATGGTAGAAGCAAATAATCCTAAAATAAAAACAACAACAATAGTTGCAAAAAACATTATCCATCCAATCCATGGTTTTTCGCTGATTTTTTTATTCAAATTATATTTCATATCGGTTGATTTTGTTATTTTGTTTTTAATCCTGTAATTTTTCTTAGCCACTCTGGCACTGGTGATTCTGGAACTGGAACTTCGGAAAATGGAGATGTAGATAAGCTTTTTACTCTTCCGTGGGGCACATCCCGATGACAATCCCAACAAACACGACCATTTCCTTTAGTGGTAGCATCGTAGCTCACGTTTGCTTTTACCATTTCGGTAAGTTGACCATGACAACGAATGCAGTTTTCCAATACCACTTCACGACCTGGAGGTAACATCCTAATAGATTGCTCGTATCCGCGAATGGTAAAAATTGCAGAATGGCGAAGTCCGTCTTTTCCTTTAAAATAGTATGTTCTGAAAACATTATCGTGAGGAACATGGCAATCGTTACAAGTAGCATTGCGACTATGAGCCGAATGTCGCCACGAAGTATATTCTGGAGTCATTATATGGCAATTAACACAAGTTTTTGGATCATCGGAAAGATAAGACCAAGCTCTGGAAACATAAAAGGTGTAAAAGCCCATTCCTATAATGGTTCCCAGTAAAATTATTGCCAGAAACCTCCATTTTAGCGGAGGATAAAAACTTTTAATAATTTTCATGAGCCGTTTAATCATTAAACAAATGTAATAAATAAATTGAATTTCAAAGAAATATTTTTTATAAATACGGTTTTCACTTAAAGTATATCTTTGATCATGTAGTCGTGAAAATGAAAACCAACTAAATGGCACAATTTAGTAGCCTATAAAAAACACTTCATACTCATAGGTTAACACCTTTTTTTCGCCAGCTTTCAGCGAAATATTCCATGTTAAATCGGTAAATGGGTTTGCCGAATTATACCGTTTGACTTTTTTGGCAATTGAACCTCCAACATTTAAAACATTACCCGAAAAATTTTTGGTAATATCTACAACTACCGCTTTTGCTTGCATATTTTCGATAGTTACGGTTCCTTTTATTATAGCTTTTGAATATGTTGTTCTACCGATGCGTTTTGCATTATCAACCCTCGAAGTCTCTTCTTCGGTGTTTTTTAACTGAATATCAATAGCTTTCGACAAACGAATGGTAGAAGTTCCGCCAATTGGAGTGTATTTTAATAAATCTTGAGCCATAAATTGTCCTTTATCCGAAATTACCATTATAGAAGCAGTTGTAAATGGATTATTGGTTGAGTTTTTTAAATCAATGGAATGAAAAACATCATAAAAATTTTCGGTATTATCGCAATATCCACTATTAGCCATATTTACTTTGTCGGGGATATCTGCTTTATATTTATCAACGTAAGAAATTGTAGCTCCAAAAATTGGGAAAAATCCTTTAGTTTGAGCTGGTAGGGAAATTTTACCAACTTGATAGTAATATAAATCGTTATTTTTTTCTCCTTCGGTTTCAAACCCTATATCAGAAGCAACGGTATTGTCATATATAAAACTTCCATTTTCACTATTTGTTTGAGATTGATTTTGTACATTATTGTTGCTTATTGCATTATCAAAACGATAAACCTGTTGTTTGGGAGCATTTAATGTAAGCCAACCAAAATTCATTGGGTCGTTTTGTTTTCCGAAATAAAGTTGAGGTGAACCAACAACTAGCTCGCATTCAACATCGTTTAATGCTTCGGAATAATTTTCGATGGTTGCTTTCATTTCAAGATATGCTTCTTTTTCGTTATTTAAACGAAGAAAATATGATGGAATCCAATTAAAACCCTCCTGCATGTAATATTCAACTAACGAATAAGTATCGGTGCTTTTATCGGTTTCAATCAAAGCTGTTTTCACAATACTATCTTTTTCAAAAACCACGTTATTATCGCCTATAAACTCCATAAAAACGATTCCCGAGGAGTTAAAATAATTGGTTTTCCCATTTTCTTGTTTTATTTTAACCATATTAGATTCTGGATAAAAACTAAGCAATTTTCCACTTACGATTTTTTCAGATTTTTCGTTGTAGGAGACTGTAAATATGACATCTTTTCCAATATTGTTTTCAATAATCTGTTTGGTGTTTTTAGCAACTGATTGTACTTTAATAGTATCGGTTTTAAATACTACATTTTTAATAGAATTTTCCTTTGAAGCTACAATCCAATATGTCCCAAGCAGGGTGTTGGTTGGAATAGTAATAATAAATTTACTGTTCGTTTTTTTAACATTACCTTGCTTCATAACCATTGACGTAGAATTTTTATAAATGGTAACTTTTTTAACTGGTAAAGTTGTTTGTCCTATCACAAATAAAGGTAAAAGGAATGCAATTAAAGCTGTTTTTTTCATGTTTTATAGATTATATCTGCTTATATTCAGTTACTTATTTTTAATTAAAATACACTTGCTTACTAATTGCTCGATATTTACTAATAATTGCACCGCCAGCAGAAGTTTTTTGCTGTAAAGCAGGAGAAAATGTTCTATCGAGATACAATTGTCCATTGCCTTGTCCTAGTAATTGCAACTTATTTAGAGGAATAATTATACTTTTGCTATTCACGTTTGATTGTGACATTATCTGAGCATCGCTTTCCATCACGCCATTCATCGATAAATAAACGACTTCGTTTACTTGTAAACTATCACCCTGCCAAAACATTTCAAAAGCAGCATTGCGATTAATAGTGTCAAGTTGCGCAGGATAATTAATTAAATGGATATCTACCGAATTGACAAATGAATTTCCATCGGTATCTTTCCAAGTGAATGAACCTGTGTTTAAAAGTCCGGCATACTCTTTTTCATAATAAACAAATGCAGGCTTGAAGGAAAGCAAATCGCCATTATAGCGAACTTCGCTTGGATTAGTGAGCTCCAACAATGTACCAGTCATATTTCCAAAGCGAAAACTTGCTCGAGCATAGGTTTTATCTTCACTTGCATTATAAATAAGTTCGTATGAAGTATAAATTCTATTTTGATTTACATCCGAAGAATTTTCTTTAGCACATCTTGTGTTGATTAAAGCAAGCACAAGTAGTGCAAAAAAGGTAATTATTGTTCTGTTTTTCATGAGTGTAAGTTGAATGTTTTTACAAATATAGAAAAAACGGACAAATCCTCAAAATTATCACAGAAAATGTTTGCAAGAGAACACCAATAATGGATTGCCACAGTGTTCAAAATCTTTTTTTAATTGCTCGGTTTGCAAATCCGAGCAAACTCGGTGGTGATTTCGACAGGCTCAATCAACAAAATAAAGCATCTTTTCAGTTTTTACCAAAATTTGTTAATAACTGAATTGTCTAAATTCAAAATAGTTTAGATAAAAAAAATAATTTTGTAAAAAAATTAAAAATGGAACTAGGGTTTTTAGAATCGCTTGTTATTGTATTTGGCGTATCAGTTCTGGTTGTTTTTATTCTATATCGTTTAAAAATTCCTTCCCTGGTCGGGTTTTTAGTGGCGGGTATTATTATTGGACCTCACGCCATTGGATTAATAAAAAACATTTCGGAAATTGAAACGTTTGCCGAAATTGGTGTCATTTTATTGCTATTTGCTTTAGGAATGGAATTTTCGGTAGCAAAGCTACTGCGAATGAAACGAATAGTTTTTGGAGCTGGCTCTATTCAAGTTGGCTTTACCATTTTAATTACGTTCGTTATTGCATATATATTATTGAAGTTTTCATTTGCCGAAGCAATTTTTTGGGGATTTATAATCACGCTAAGCTCCACTGCAATTGTAATAAAATACTTAAACGACAACAATGAAATACGAACACCACATGGAAGAACTCTGATAGGAATAGTTTTATTTCAGGATTTATGTGTTGTTTTTTTCTCGATTTTAATTCCTTTTATGGGTGGAGATTCGGGCTTTAACTTTACCGAAATATTTTTGCTACTATTAAGGGCATCCATTATTATTGTATTTGTTTTTATAGGCTCAAACTGGCTAGTACCTTTGATTTTTGATCAAATTGTAAAAACTCAAAGTCGGGAGTTATTTATTATTTCAATTATGCTTTTTTGTGTTGGCACCGCTGTTTTTACCCACAAACTTGGATTATCTATTTCGTTGGGTGCATTTTTAGCAGGAATGATGCTATCTGAATCGGAATATGCGCATCAGGCAACTGCCGACATTATTCCTTTTAAGGAGAGTTTTATGGGCTTGTTTTTTGTTTCGGTTGGTATGTTATTGAATTTGAATTTCGCTTTTCACAATATATTAGCCGTATTATCTTTGGTTGTTGGACTATTTATAATTAAAACTTTTGTAGGTTTTATTGCCACTGCCTTTGTAGGTTTTACCAATAAAACAGCTTTAATTACAGGTTTAGGACTAGCCCAAATTGGCGAATTTTCGTTTGTGCTAGCAATGCAAGGTAGAATTCATCATTTAATTAGCGAAAATTATTATCAAATATTTATTGCGGCTTCTATTCTATCGATGATTGGAGCTCCTTTTGTAATGCGTTATGCACCCAATATAGCCACCGAAATTTTAAAATTATTAAAATTAAAAAACACAAATAATCGCAAGAAAATAATACATAAAGAATATGAGCGTAGTGGAATAAAAAGCGATCATGTCATTATTATTGGATATGGATTTAATGGAAAAAATCTATCTAAAATTTTAAAAGAAGCAAATATTCCATATATAATCATCGAATCGGACTTTAGTGTGGTAAAAAAATACAAACAAAAAGGAGAGCCTATTGTATATGGCGATGCTACATCAACCGAAGTGATTGAAAATCTTGGTTTGAAAAAAGCAAAAATGGTAGTTTGTACAATTTCAAATGCAATTACACAAAGAATCATTATTTCATATTGCCGAAAATCCAATCCAAACATACATATTATAGTTCGCACCAGATATATTAAATCGGTAGAAGATTTACACAAACTAGGTGCAAACGAAGTTATACCAGAGGAATATGAAACTTCTATCGAAATTTTTAATAGAGTTTTGAGCTACTATCAAGTTAGTCAAAATGATATTAATAAAATTGTAGATTACATCCGCGATAATAATTACGAAGCTCTTTGGGAAATGAATTTAGATAAAAAAATACATGTTGATTTTTCAAAATCAATTCCCGAAATAGATGTACGCTCATTTACCATAAAAACCCACATGGATATTGTGGGTAAAAGCATCCGCCAGCTAAATGTTCGACAACAAACTGGAGCAACAATAATTGGCATTAAGCGTGAATATGAATTTGTTACAAATCCGCACCCCGATTTTACTTTTTCTGAAAATGATATAATACTTTATACCGGCGAACCCGACAGCTTAATTAGAACAATCGATTTTTTCAAGAACACACACATATAGCAAAATGTTAAATAACGTTAATAATAGATTTTACCTATTTGTATTTCAAGCGGATAGCTTTTTGCCTCAAAAATCAGTCGTTAAACGACTGATTTATAGTTATTAAAAACTATCTTTATCTCGAATAAAATTAAACACAAACATAAAAAAACGCTTATGAAAAAAATTAACATTTTATCTGTAGTTTTCCTAATGATTTTAGGAATATCCCTATCCAATGCACAAACTCAAGTTCCAAATGGTAATTTTGAAAATTGGACAGACACTGTAACTTGCGACGGCTGGCAAGGATCTGTATCTCTTTTAGGGTTTTTAAATGCTACATTTCTTACCCAAACTTCGCAAGCCAAAACTGGACAATACGCTGCAAGAATTGAAACCAAAGAATTAATGTTTTTAGGTGTAATTCCAGGAATTGCCACAACTGGTGCTTTAGCATTCAGTTTAAATGGCTTAAGCATTACTGGTGGAGTTCCTTTGACAGGAAAACCAAGTAAACTTAATGGTTTTTTTAAATACGACAACATGGAAGGTGATACCATGGTAATTTTTATTTTTACTACCAAATGGAATGTTGGCACTCAAACTCGTGACACCTTAACACAAGCTGCTTTTTCAACCAATCAACAAGTTTCTACTTACGAAGCGTTTTCTATAGATTTAGATTATACTCCTGCAACAGAAATTCCTGATTCATTCAATATTATCATGATTTCATCGGCTGGAAGTGCTCCTCAGCTTGGAACCATGCTATTTGTGGATGATTTATCATTTGAATACAACAATATTGGAATAAACGAAAACGAAAATTCTATTTTCAGTGTTTATCCAAATCCATCAAATGGTATAGTTCAGATAAGTATTGATTCTAATGAACCATCACAAGTAAGCATTTACAATTCTCTTGGTCAATTGGTAAGCCAAACCGAAAATGTTCAACGTTGGCACATAATGGATTTAAGTGAAAATACAAACGGAATTTATTTTATTGAAGTCCGAAATGGAAACAAGACATATACTAAAAAATTGATGCTAAATCAATAGAGTTTGCCGAAAAACTCAAATCACTTAAATAAAAAAGGCTTTTCGGATGAAAAGCCTTTTTTATTGCATCTGACAATAGTTTTCAGACAATTAATGCATTATTATGCACCCAAAGTTGCAACCATAACCGCTTTAATAGTATGTAAACGATTTTCGGCTTGGTCAAAAACCAATGAATTTGGTGCTTCAAAAACTTCTTCGGTAACTTCAATACCGTCTTTTAAGCCAAACTCTTCCGAAACTTGTTTCCCAACTTTCGTATCTGCATTATGATATGCAGGTAAACAATGCATAAATTTCACTTTTGGATTACCCGATTTTTTCATAATTGTTCCATTCACTTGGAATGGTGTCAATAATTTTATTCTTTCAGCCCAAACTTCTTTAGCCTCGCCCATCGAAACCCAAACGTCGGTATGAACATACTCTGCATCTTTTACTGCTTCAATAGGATTATCTGTAATAGTAATTCTTGCTCCCGATTTTTTAGCAATTTCCTTGCATTCTACAATAAGTTCAGCATCGGGCCATAAGTTTTTAGGAGCTCCAATACGAACGTCCATTCCTAAAATTGAACCAATAACCAAAAGCGAACGACCCATGTTATAACGTGCATCTCCTAAATAAGTGTAGGATATTTTTTCGAGTGGATTATCTGAATGTTCCATCATGGTTAGCACATCTGCTAACATTTGAGTTGGATGCCATTCGTTGGTTAAACCGTTCCAAACAGGAACGCCAGCAAATTCGGCTAATTCTTCTACAATCTCTTGTCCAAAACCACGATATTCGATGCCATCAAACATTCTTCCTAAAACTCGAGCTGTATCTTTAACTGTTTCTTTGTGTCCCATTTGACTTCCCGAAGGTTCCAAATAAGTTACATGAGCACCTTGATCTTGAGCTGCTACTTCAAATGCACAACGAGTACGAGTAGAAGTTTTTTCAAATATCAACGCAATGTTTTTACCTTTTAAACGCTGTTGTTCTATTCCTGCATATTTAGCGTTTTTCAAATCTTTCGACAAGTTTAATAAAAACACTAATTCTTCTTTAGTAAAATCCAACTCTTTTAAAAAGTTTCTGTTTCTTAAATTAAATGCCATAAAGCCTCCTATAAATTTTTATTATTAATTACTTATTTCTATTTTTCAAAATTAATTAAATCTATTGATTAAACAAGTGTTATCGAACAATTCGAGTTCCACAAGACGAATCACGTAGTTGAGTAGCTTCGGTAATAATGGCTTCTTCTCCACCATTTTCGACAAACATCATGCATGCTTTTACTTTTGGTGCCATACTACCAGCTGCAAAATGACCTTCGTCCATATATTGCTGAGCATCATTAATAGTAATAACATCTAAGGATTTTTGATTTGGTTTGTTAAAATTAATGAACACTTTAGGAACATCCGTTAAAATTACAAATTCGTCTGCTTTTATAAGAGTTGCCATAGTTGCCGAAGCTAAATCCTTATCAATTACTGCATCCACGCCTTCTAATTCACCTTTGTCATTAATGATAACGGGTATTCCGCCACCACCAACAGTAACCACTATATTCCCTTCTTTTGCTAATTTTTCAACAATTTGCCAATTGTTTATTTCTACTGGTTTTGGCGAAGCTACAACGCGTCTCCAACCACGATCGCGAGGATCTTTTTGAAAAGCCCAACCCTGTTCCATTTGCATTTTATCCGCTTCTTCTTTTCCATAAAATGGGCCAACAGGCTTAGTTGGATTCATAAATGCTGGATCGTTTTTATCCACAATAACTTGAGTAACAATAGAAACCACATTGCGATTAATACCGTTTCGTTTAAGCACATTTGATAATTGTTGTTCTATTAAATACGCTATTGATCCCTGTGTTTCGGAAACACAAAAATGCATTGGTTGTGGAGTAATTCCATAAACTTTAGCACCAGCTTCGTGTTGTAAAAGCACGTTGCCAACTTGTGGTCCATTTCCATGTCCAATTACAATATCAAAACCTTTTTTTATTAATTCAACCAAGTTTTCGCATGTTTCGGTTACATTTTTAACCTGTTGTTCATAGGTTCCTTCCTGATCGCCCCTAAGCAGAGCATTTCCGCCAAAAGCAATAACGGCAAGTTTATTCATAATGTAGTTTTTTTTAATTAGGCAACAAAGCTAAGAATTTTTATTATATGTGCAATGTACTTTATCATAAGACCTTACAATTTCCTATTTTTTTCTCTTAATATAATTTCCAAAAAACACACCTAACTCATTGGTATTATCTATCCCTTCATCAATTATTTATATAAAACAATTTAAAATTAAAACCGTTTAGAATTTAAACTTTTAAAAACAAAACCATGAAAACAATAAAATATTTACTTCTACTTATAACCTTTCTTTCATTAAATTCTACTTTTGCTGAAGGAATTGAAAAAAAACTGAGCACCACAGATAGAGTCAACCACACAACTATTTTATCAGATGAAATTCGTTCATTAATTAAATATCCTGAATTTGCAAAAGAAAATAACTTTGAAGGCTTCGTTGTTTTATCATTTAGTTATAATGAACTTGGATTTTTAGTTGTTAATGAATTTAATACAAGCAATACCGAATTATCAAACTATGTAATTTCGGAAATTCAAAAACTTCAAGTTTGCCCTTGGGGTAAAAATCCGAAAAATGAATATCAAGTTCGAATTGATTTTAATCTTTTATAAAAAAATTAAAGGTTAATTTTTAATATAATGCTAATTTTCAGATGATTTGTTTTTTCTTTTTTGATATATTTGCAAAAAAGAGAAGTCATGAGAAAATTAGCATTAATATTTATTGGATTATTTTCCTTTGTTTACGCACAAAATTCATTTTTGATGGGAACCCACCGAATCGTAACCGAAGGTTGTGGTGCGTATATTTACGATAATGGCGGAACATCTGGTATATATGGAAACGGCAGAAACGACACTATTACAATATACTCAAATGACGACACAAATCCTAAAGTGCAACTTATTTTTAACACGTTCGATATTTTGTCAGGAGATACTCTTTTTATATACGATAGTAATGTTGCCAATCCCACAAAAATCGTTTCTTTAGGAACATATAATCAACCTTGGTTAAATAATTCAAATCCTATTACAACAGGTATAACAGTTTTTACGGCATCATCCACAAACACATCAGGGGCAATAACATTACGGTTTAAGTCAAATGCGACAGGACAAGGAGATGGATTTAAAATCACAACACTTTGCACTGGAGGTTGTCAGCAAGTAATAGCTACAATTAATGCTTCGGCATCAACACCTCCACTCGTTTTGCAATCAAGTCAATTATATTCAAATTTTTGCCCTTATCAATCTTTAAGTATTTCTGCTCAAGGTACATATCCCGAAAATACTCTTACTTATAACCAATCCGATAACACTAGTTTATTTATTTGGACATATAACGATACTGCAACTTATTCGGGAATTGGCATGAATATCTTTACTCCAACTTTTTCTATTCAACGTGCAAGTGAGATTAAATTAACAATAAAAGATAATCATAATTGTGTAAGTACTAATAATGCTATGGTACGAGTGCGTCCAAGTAGAAATCCAATTTTTAGTAGTCCTTCCGAAATTATTACTTGTGTTGGAGACAGTGTAATTGTTACAACTGGGCCTATTAGCCCTGCTCAAATTATTTTAAATCCTGTTTTTACAAGTGGACAATCATCATTCTCGAATGACACTCTTTTATTTATCCCCGATGGACCAAATTGTACAGGATTGGATCAATGTTTAAATAAAAGCATTACGATAAATTCCGCATCTCCTGGACAAACCATACAATCAATTACTGATATTCAATCCGTAGTTGTAAAAATTGAACATTCCTATATTGGAGATTTAGAAATAAAATTAGTTTGTCCAAATCAACAATTTACGAATTTACATGCGTTTTCAAATGGTGGTGGATTATTCTTAGGTAATCCTATTGATGACCAAGGTGGTTGCACTCCTATTCCACAACTTGCTGGACAAGGCTGGAATTATGCTTGGTCTGAAAACACCACGCTGGGATATGCATATCACGCAACCGCACCAAACTATTTATTTTTAGCTCAATCAACTCAAAGTTGCGATTCGACAAATTTAGCCAACAAAACAAATTACTATAAGCCAATGCAAAGCTTTTCGTCGTTAATTGGTTGTCCAATAAACGGAAATTGGTCGTTGCAAATATGCGATCATTATGGGATTGACGATGGATGGCTTTTTAATTTCTCATTAAATTTAAACCCGGAATTAGTAACTTCAACAAGTTGGGGATATTCAGTTCCAATAAATGAAGTTTTGTGGTCGGGACCATATATTAATTCATATACTGATTCTACTGTTTTAATTATTCCTCCAGTAGCTGGAACATTTCAATACACATACGTTGTAGTGGATGATTTCGGATGTGCATACGACTCATCATTTTTAGTTACAGCAATTGGCAATACGGTTGAAATTTTATATGATTATCCTTTGTTAATTTCAAATATTGTGAACGGAAATCATTGGTATATTGAAACTATTGATGGTATTTTTAGTATTCCAGGTGCTACAAATCAAACTTACGAACCATACGAAACAGCAACTTACTTTACAGTAATTTCAGAAAATAATTGTGCTGCCGACACCTCAAATAAAATATTCGTGGATTTGTCAAACAATATTAATGCGACCTCAAATTTGACTTTTAAAATTATACCTAATCCTTCAAAAGGAGTTTTTCAAATTCGATTGGCAAATACCCCCGAAAATTCAAGTTTAAATGTATTATCCATAGACGGGAAAATAATATTAAGTCAAACAATTTCAGAAAAAATAAGCACCGTTAATATTTCGCATCTATCCAAAGGAATTTATCTTATTCAGTTAAACAGCAGTAAAGGACGAATTACTAAGAAACTTATTATTGAATAAGGTCATTTCAAATTTTTAACATGAAAACTTCGGCTAACTGTTTATACATCATGATATTAACAATTCTCCTGACATTATCTTCCGTTAATATTTTAGATGCTCAATCCTCGTTTAAATCGCAACAGCTCAAATATAGCAAGGTTAAAAATGCTTACGATGACAAAGAAAAGGATTTATTTAAAGAATTAAAAGTTAAAAACTTAAATCCGAGCGAATTACAAATTTTTATTAGAGGGTTAAAACAAGAAAAAAAATTAGAAGTTTGGGCAAAAAACAAACAAGATAAAACGTATCAATTGTTTAAAACCTACGATTTTTGTGTGCTTTCGGGCGAATTGGGTCCTAAACGCTATGAGGGTGACGGTCAAGTTCCCGAAGGGTTTTATACGATATCTGTTTTCAATCCTACAAGTTCTTATCATCTATCTTTAGGAATCGACTATCCAAACAAATTGGACAAAATCAAAACTGGCAAAAAACGAACTGGTGGTTTAATTTTTATTCATGGTAATTGTGTTTCAATTGGTTGCATACCAATTACGGATGATAAAATTAAAGAATTATACATTTTAGCGGTTGAAGCTCACAACAATGGACAAGAGAATATTCCCGTTCATATTTTTCCAACTAATTTAGGCGATGATAGATTTGAATTTTTGAAAAAAGCAAATAAAAATCAAACCGAATTAATCGAATTTTGGGAATCCCTAAAACCTGGCTTTGATTATTTTGAAAAACAGCATAATCTTCCAGCTATAAAAGTGAGTAAAGAAGGAAATTACGTTTTATAGAAAACTATTTCCCTTGTAACGAATTCATCTGTTTTACTGCAATTAACTTATCGGCAATTGCTCCATCTTCGCGATAGTAAACAAAAATGGTATAATCGTTTTTAGTTTCCCAATGATTGCCTTCAATTCGAGTAACATCGACGGGGTTCTTTTTGTCGTATGGAACAAATAAATACTGATAGTTGTAATATCCCTGTTTTAACAAAAGCGTTGAAAAATATCCACCCGATTCTTTATTGAACAACATTTTGGCAAACGGCATAATTTTCCAATCGGTTAAACCGCCATACACAAATATTTCACCATCTAAATAGGGATTTGCCGACTTTAAAAAGAAATTTACAAAAACATATTCGGCTTGCAATTGGTCTGTCCAATCTTCGGTTTTAATCAAAAACTTTCCACTAATGTCTGGATTTGACTCATATGCTCCATATTGCTTGCTTTTCGATTCATATAACCAAGCTCCAATATCATTATTAATCGTTTGAATTCGTTCCACATTATCCAATTTATATTTTACACTTTTAATATCGAACGAGCGAAATTCGCTTGCTCCATCAAACACAATGTTTCCAGTGTTTTCGTAATTTATTTGGTCGGAGCTAACCGACATTTGTTTTGGATTAATAATCATATTGTCGTTGCGTCCGTTTTGCTTAATTACAATATGGAATCGATTCATCGCATTTATAGGATATCCCATTTTGCGAACTACTAAATTTAATTCCTGACGACTCAATTGATCTTCGATTTTAGTTGCACGAGCAAAATAGGCATCTATGCTTACTTTGCTTTCAGATATATAAACTTTTCGAGTTAGCAATGGTTCCTGAGGTTTGTCTTCATATACAACTAACATATAATTTCCCGATTTTGTAAGTTTAATATTTTGATTTGGAAAACTTAACTTATAATGAGTATAGGGTCGTAATGTGTTTACCGAATAACTAACATTATTTATTGGCTCTTCGCTAAACGAATCGAAATATTCGATGGTGGATAAATCGCTTGGCGACCAATCGGCATTACAATGAACTAGGGTATAATTCAAAAAAGGATTTTTAGTTCCCAATAAATCGAACGACAATTCTAATGTTTCGGAACTATTTAATTCAATAATTGGATCAGATATAGGATTTCCAACTCGATAAAAATTAACTGCTGCAATATTTGAATTATAAATTGTATCGGGATTAACTCCTTTTATAGAAGTGGAAAACACTATAGAAAAAAGGCTTAGACAAGCAATAATTATTTTCATAATAAAATTAATTTTTAAGTCATGAAGGTATAAACGCAAATAAGATTAAAAAATTAGTACATTTACATCCTTTTTTAATTATTAATTATTGAACAAAACCAAAAAAAAAACTTGTTTCAATAGGCAAATATACATTTTGAAATTAAAGATTCCAAACAACCATAAATAAAAGTATTAACAAATATGCCTGAAACCATAAAAATCAAAAAGGGATTAGATATAAAACTTAAAGGCAAAGCAACAGATGAGTTACATACTGTTTCTCCCTTCGGTTTATATGCCATAAAACCAACTGATTTCATAAACATTATTCCCAAGTTACTTGTGAGCGAAAATGATGAAGTAGTTGTAGGCACTCCACTTTTTTACGCTAAGCACGATACTCGAATACAATTTTGTTCGCCTGTTAGTGGAAAAGTGAAAGAAGTTTTTCGTGGCGACAAACGAAAATTAATGGAAATAGTTATTGAGTCGGATGGCAAATTAACTAGTTTAGCAAAAAAACAATTTTCAGATAATTTTTCAAAAGATGAAATTATTGAAACATTGCTTGCAAATGGATATTGGCCTGCAATTCGCCAACGCCCGTTTCATATAATTGCCAATCCCGATATAATGCCAAAAGCTATATTTATTTCCGGATTCGACAGTTCGCCACTAGCTGCAAATTTTGAATTTATTTTTTCAAAACGAATGGCCGAAATTCAAAAAGGAATTAACGTTTTATCGAAATTAACCGAAGGGAAAATTCATTTTAGCATCCACAACGAGCTAAATGGTGATAATTCGATTTTCAAAAAACTATTAAATGTCGAAATGCACACTTTTTCGGGACCTCATCCCTCGGGAAACATTGGCACTCAAATTCATCACATCGACCCAATAAATAAAGGCGAAATTGTTTGGACTATAAATTTGGCAGATGTTGCAAATATTGGCAAATATTTTACAACTGGCGAGCTTTCGTTCGAAAAAACCATTGCCGTTTGCGGTTCCGAAGTGGAAAACCCAAAATATTACAATGTAATTTCGGGTGTTTCTTTAAACTCAATCCAGCCTATTAATAAAGATGTTAAAGTCCGAAACATTAGCGGAAATGTTTTAACAGGCACACAAATTTCCGAAACTGGATTTTTGGGTTTTTACGAAAACATGTTTACGTTAATTCCCGAAGGCTATTATTACGAGTTTTTTGGATGGATAACACCTGGTTTTAACAAATTTAGTTTGTCGCGTTCATTTTTCTCGTGGCTAACTCCTAAACGCGAATACACACTCGACACAAATTACCATGGCGAGCTCCGTAACTTTGTAGTTACCGGACAATACGAAAAGGTTTTTCCATGGGATATTTTGCCACAGCAACTCCTTAAAGCTATGCTAATCAAAGATTATGATTTGATGGAAAAACTTGGCATTTTGGAAGTTGCCGAAGAGGATTTTGCTTTGTGCGAATTTGTTTGTACTTCAAAAATTGAATTACAAGAGATTGTTCGCAATAGCATTAATGATTTTATAAAAGAAATGGTATAAATGAAAATATTATCCTTATAAATGAAAGCAGTTAGAGATTTAATTGACAAGATGAAGCCCACTTTTGACAAAGGGGGTAAGCTATCCTTTTTGCACTCCACTTTCGAGGCTTTTGAAACCTTCTTTTTTGTACCCAATCATGTTACAAAAATAGGAACTCACATTCGCGATGGAATTGACTTAAAACGAACCATGATTATTGTGGTACTTGCCCTGATGCCTGCACTTATGTTTGGAATTTACAATGTTGGATATCAGCATTTTTTATCCATCGGAGCAAATGTTGGTTTTTGGGAAATAGTTTGGTACGGATTTTTAAAAGTATTTCCAATTATTGTGGTATCCTATGTGTCATGTTTGGCGGTAGAGTTTACTGCTGCACAAATTAACGGACACACAATTAACGAGGGCGTTTTAGTTACTGGAATGTTGATTCCATTGGTAATGCCACCAAATATTCCATTATGGATGGTAGCAATAGCTTCCGTATTTTCGATTGTTTTTGCAAAAGAAATTTTTGGCGGAACAGGAATGAATTTTTTAAATCCTGCTTTGGTTGCACGAGCATTTATCTTTTTTGCTTATCCCGCAAGCATTTCGGGCGACAAAGTTTGGATTGCCGAAAAAGCTGATGCATTTTCGGGAGCCACACCTCTGGGTTTAGCTACTTCCGGACAATTCAACTTTAGCGACATGAATAGTATGTTCTATGGTTTTATGCCAGGTAGTGTTGGCGAAACTTCAAAAATTGCCATTATAATTGGAGCCCTCATTTTAATTTATACCGGAATTGGGAGTCTCCGAATTATGCTTTCGGCAATTGTAGGTTTGCTATCTATTGGTTTTTTATTCAACATTTTAGGAACAAATGCTTACATGCAAGTTCCCGCCTACCAACATTTGTTGATTGGTGGCTTTCTTTTTGGCATTGTTTTTATGGCTACCGACCCCGTTTCTGCTTCTCAAACACCCACCGGGAAAATAATTTATGGATTCTTTATAGGTGCTTTTACGATGATGGTTCGAGTACTCAATCCAGCCTATCCCGAAGGAACGATGTTGGCAATCCTATTAATGAATGTTTTTGCACCACTCATCGATTACTATGTTATTGAATCCAATATAAAACGCCGCTTAAGAAGAGTTAAATCCATTATTAAATCTTAAATCGAAAAACATGTTCAGCAATAGATATATTTTTATTTATTCATCGGTTATGGTAGTAATAGTTGCCATTTTACTTGCAGTAACCGCAACTTTGCTAAAACCAGCACAGGATGATAATATTAAAATTGAAAAGATGCAGCAGATTTTAAAATCGGCAAACATTGAAGCATCTGTAAAAGAGACCATTTCGTTATACGATAAATATATTTTAAACGAACTTATTGTAAATAAGGAAGGTGATGTCGTATCTGATTTTTCAAAAGGAAAGTTTTTAAAAGGCTCGGCAAGAGCATTTGATGTAAATATAAAAGATGAAATGAAAAAATTGGAGAAAAATCCAAATGCAGATATTCAACTTCCATTATTTCTTTTTGTAAACGAAAAATTGGATACATTATTTATTATTCCTATTTACGGCAAAGGCTTATGGGGCCCAATTTGGGGCAACATTGCGTTTAAAAACGACGGAAACACCGTTAGTGGAGTTACCTTTGGTCATAAAGGCGAAACTCCAGGTTTAGGTGCCGAAATTAATACTCCAAAATTTCAGGATCAATTTATTGGCAAACAAATCATGGACGAAAAGGGAGAATTTGCATCCATTAAAGTTGTAAAAGGTGGTGTTTCAAACAGCACTATTAATCCAATTCATGGAGTAGATGCCGTTTCGGGAGGAACCATAACCAGCAATGGTGTAAGCGAAATGCTTGACCATTGTTTAAAAAATTATGTACCATTTTTAAAAAAACGATAACCTATGAGCACATCAAATAACTCATTATTTTCGGCAGCTAACCGCAAATTGCTTTTCGGACCGCTCAATATGAATAATCCTATTACGGTTCAAGTTTTAGGAATTTGCTCGGCACTTGCTGTTACAGCACAAATGAAACCCGCTTTTGTAATGGCATTATCCGTAACGGTTGTTACTGCATTCTCAAATTTCATAATTTCTTTATTGCGTAATACAATTCCTCCACGTATCCGAATTATTGTTCAATTGGTTGTAATTGCATCTTTGGTTATTGTGGTTGACCAACTTTTAAAAGCCTATGTTTATGACGTAAGCAAGCAACTTTCGGTTTTTGTTGGATTAATTATCACAAACTGTATTTTAATGGGACGATTAGAAGCATTTGCGATGGCTAACAAACCATTACCTTCATTCATCGATGGAATTGGAAACGGATTAGGTTATGGAATGATATTGATGATTGTTTCGTTTATCCGCGAACTTTTTGGATCGGGTTCGATTTGGGGTTTTAAAGTTGTTCCTCAGGCGTTTTATGATTTTGGTTATCGCGATAACGGATTTATGATACTTCCACCAATGGCTTTAATTATTGTTGGAGTTATTATTTGGGTTCAACGTTCGTACAATAAAGATTTAATAGAAAAAGATTAATAAAGGCTAAATAAATTACACATGGAAAATTTAATAAATATATTTGTCAAATCGGTCTTTATCGACAACATGGTTTTTGCCTATTTCTTAGGAATGTGTTCCTATTTGGCGGTATCAAAAACTGTAAAAACATCAATGGGACTGGGAATTGCTGTTGTTTTTGTATTGCTGATTACAGTTCCCGTTAACTATTTATTGGAAAAATACTTACTTAAAGCCGGAGCCTTATCTTGGTTAGGTCGCGAATACGCAGGCATAGATTTAGGCTTTTTAAGTTTCATTATGTTTATAGCAGTAATCGCATCCATGACTCAATTAGTTGAAATGATTGTTGAAAAATTCACCCCTGCATTATACTCATCTTTAGGAATTTTTCTACCTCTTATTGCAGTTAACTGTGCTATACTTGGAGGGTCGTTGTTTATGCAAGAACGTGAATATAGCAATGTTGCCGAAGCTACTGTTTTTGGATTAGGCTCAGGGTTTGGTTGGATGATAGCTATTGTAACCATTGCTGCTATCCGCGAAAAACTCAGATATTCACACATTCCAGCTCCATTAAAGGGACTAGGAATTACTTTTATTATCACAGGCTTAATGGCAATTGCCTTTATGAGCTTTTTAGGAATTAAATTATAATATAAAACGACAACTAAATGGGACTTGCAACAATCGTATTACTAAGTATAGCCGTTTTTTTAGGAATAATCATACTTTTAGTAGCAATTTTATTATGGGCACGCACAAAACTAATTGCTCAAGGTGAAGTTAAAATTACCATTAATAACGAAAAAGAAATAATAGTTAGCCCTGGTTCAAGTATTTTATCCACGCTTGCAACCGAAAAAATATTTCTTCCTTCGGCTTGTGGTGGCGGTGGAACTTGTGCCATGTGTAAATGTCAGGTAATGGAAGGTGGAGGCGAAATTTTACCAACCGAAACTGGACAAATAAGCCGCAAACAACAACAGGATCATTGGCGATTGGGATGTCAAGTAAAAGTAAAAAACGACATGAAAATCGAAATTCCAAAAGAGATTTTTGGAATTAAAAAATGGGAATGTGAAGTTTTGTTAAATCGTAATGTTGCCACATTTATTAAAGAATTTGTAGTTAAATTGCCCGAAGGTGAAACTCTTGATTTTCAATCGGGAGGATATATTCAAATTGATGTTCCTAAATGTGAAGTTGATTTTTCAAAAGATATTGATGTTGAAAATGAATATCGAAAAGATTGGGACGATTTGAAAATTTGGAATCTGAAAATGAAAACCAACGAGCCAATATTCCGTGCTTATTCGATGGCTAATCATCCAGCCGAAGGAAATATTGTAATGCTCAATATTCGTATTGCTACTCCACCATGGGATGGCAAAAAGAAAGCTTTTATGAATGTGAATCCTGGAATTTGTTCATCGTACATTTTTTCGCGTAAACCAGGCGATAAAGTAACTATTTCGGGTCCTTATGGTGAATTCCATATTAAACCTACAAAAAACGAAATGGTTTATATTGGTGGTGGTGCCGGAATGGCTCCTTTACGCTCACAAATTTTTCACCTTTTTAAAACCGAAAATACAGACAGAAAAGTATCCTATTGGTACGGAGCCCGTTCGTTAAGTGAAGTTTTTTACGAAGATGAATTCCATGCCATTGAAAAAGAC
>JBBQWB010000024.1:0-33791 GCA_038210985.1 Bacteroidales bacterium | reverse complement strand
GAGCGTCGGATTCATAACCCGGAGGTCACGAGTTCAATTCTCGTTCCCGCTACAAGAAAAAAAAGCAACTTTTCAGTTGCTTTTTTTGATTCATTTAGTTTTACAATTTAATTGAGCATCGGATTCATGACCGCTGTTTAGCATTCACAATTTAAAAAGAAGTCTTAAAAACCAAGTCATCTTTCTTTTTATATCCGAAATAATAAACTTCAAAAAAAATCGTTACAAAGCTTTAGAATAAATAAATCAAAAATTACAAAGCTTTTTATAAATTTGCAAAAAAATACAATACATGAAAAAGAACGAATTTGACTTTAACTCTTCTAATATTATCCTTTATTTATGGCAATGGCGTAAAGCATTCATCATTGTTGGATTGTCTGCTATTGTAATTAGTTCGTTGTTTTCATCGCCATGGTTTATTGCACCAAAGTACAAATCATCGGTTATCATGTTCCCAACATCTACAAATTCAATATCAAAGGCTCTTTTATCTCAAAATGTATCGGGACGACAAGATATTTTGGAATTTGGTGCCGAATCGCAAGCAGAGCAGATGCTTCAAATTTTATCATCCAGTAAAATTAAAGAACGGATTATTAGTAAATATGATTTAATGAAGCATTACGACATTAATCCCGACTCGAAAGTGAAAACGACTAACTTATATAAAGAATTTGATAGCAATATTAGTTTTAAACGAACAGAATATATGGCTGTGCAAATTACCGTAATGGATACCGACCCTCAAATGGCAGCAGATATTGCAAACGATATAGCCGATTTGCTCGACTCGGTGAAAAACGAAATGCAACGCGAAAGAGCCATTCAGGCTTTTAAAATTGTTGAATCGGAATATAATGCATCCTTGGTCGAAATTAAGTGGAAAGAAGATTCATTAAATATTCTTCGTTCCCTTGGAATTTACGATTACGACTCTCAAATTGAAACTCTTGGCGAACAATATGCCATTGCACTCTCAAAAGGAAATCAAAAAGGTTCAGATGCCATTAAACTCGAATTAGATAAATTAGCAAAATATGGAGGTGCTTTTATTTCGCTTCGCGATCAATTAATAAATGATAAACTCCAATTTTCATCAATCTATGGAAAATACAAAGAAGCAAAAGTAGATGCTGAAATGTCGTTGCCCCAAAAGTTTTTAGTGGATAAAGCTTACAAAGCCGAACGTAAATCGTATCCAGTTCGATGGTTAATTGTGTTGGTTACTTCCTTTGCAGCCCTGCTTTTAACTGTTTTAACTCTTATTTCATTCGACACGCTGTCTAAGTCGAATGTTTTATCCAAACGAAATATAGAAAGCTAAAACCTTTGCAAAATAAACAAAAAACATGGTGGGTTTATGGAACTTCTGGTATTTTTTTGCTTTTAAATGCATTATTTATCTGGAAAGAATTCTTTTGGTTTTCGGCAGTAGTTGGATTGATATTAATTGGAATGTTCGCTTTTTTTGCTTCCGATAAACTTTTATTACTAATAGCTTTTTTAACGCCTCTATCCGTTGATTTAAATGATAAGCTTTTTAATGTGGGCTTGTCCTTGCCGTCTGAAGCATTAATGATTGTTTTGTCAGCCATTTTTTGCTTTCGGATTTTTAAAGATAATAATTATGACATTAAAATTACAAAACATCCAATTTCCATTGCTATTATTATTTATTTGATATGGCTCTTTTTTACTTCTATTCTTAGCGAATTCCCAATTGTATCGTTTAAGTTTTTTGCTGCTAAACTTTGGTTTATTCTTTCCTTTTATTTCTTTGCAATATTGGTTTTTCGCAAAAACTTGACAAATATTAAAAACTTTATTTGGCTGTATGCTATAAGTTTGGTTATTGTCATTATTTATACTACTTACGCTCATTCTACCTATGGTTTCGACGAAAAAGTAGGGCATTGGGTTATGAAACCATTTTACAACGATCACACTTCTTATGGTGCAGCTTTAGCTATCTTTAGCGTTGCTACTTTTGGGCTTCTGTTTGAAAAAGGATATAATCGAACAAAAAAAATCATTTTATTTATAGTATTTGCCGCTTTGTTTACTGGTCTGTTTTTATCGTTTTGTCGAGCTGCTTGGCTTAGTGTAATTGGTGCTTTTGGTGTATTTATGATATTGAAGCTTCGCATAAAATATTATTGGATTATTGCTTTTGGTTTTTTGTTTGTAGGAATATTTTTCGCATTTGAGCAAGATATTATGAATAAACTGAATAAAAACAATCAAGATTCAAGTACAAATTTTGTAGAACATATTGAGTCTATTTCAAATATTTCTACCGATGCATCAAATCTTGAACGCTTAAATAGATGGTCGTCGGCATTTCGTTTGTTTAACGAAAGACCAATAACAGGGTGGGGTCCAGGTACCTATCAATTTGTGTATGGCCCATATCAACATGCTCGCGAAAAGACTATTATTAGCACAAATGCCGGAAATGGAGGAAATGCACATAGCGAATATATTGGTCCGTTAGCCGAAAGTGGAGTGCTAGGCTTGTTGACTTTTTTATGCATTGTAATTTTGACAATTTCGTATGCAAATGTTACATATTTTAAAGCTGGTGCATTCAATATTAAGCTTTATACGATGATTTCGATATTGGCTTTAATCACGTATTATATTCATGGTTTTATGAATAATTTTTTAGATACCGATAAACTTGCGGTTCCTTTTTGGGGATTTACCGCAATAATTGTTACCATGAATATTTATTTTGTGGATGAAAAAGATAAGAATTAACAACAAATCGCTGAAAATTAGAATGTCATTTACCGTATAATTTTCAGAAATGTTTTTGCTAAAATAGATAAATCTATGCCAAAACTTTGCTTCTCGATATACTTAAAGTTTAACTTTAATTTCGCAGGCATAATAACTTCAATATAAGTTTCTTCTGGATTATTTGATTGAGCCAATAAATCACTTTCGTCAATGTATTCTATGGATGCATAATCGGTTAATCCTGGCTTTACATTCAATACTTTTAGTTGTTCTGAATTGTATAAATTAACGTATTTTCGAACTTCTGGTCGAGGACCAACCAAGCTCATTTCACCTTTTAAAATATTCAAAAGTTGTGGTAGCTCATCCAATTTATATTTTCTTAAAAACTTGCCAAATTTTGTAATTCTACTATCGGATAAACCAATAGTTAATATGCCTTTTTTATCCGAATCGGAAAACATTGTCCTGAGTTTCAAAAGAAAAAAGTCAACATTGTCTTTGCCAACTCTAATTTGTTTATACAAAACACCACCTTTAGAGCCAAAGACGATAACGACCGAAAAAATCAAAAATAATGGAAGTAAAACAATTAATCCAATCACGGATGCGATAATATCAAAAGTGCGTTTAATCATACATTGTTCATTACTTCGTGATACGACTCAATCACCGTTTTAGCAACGCGTTCCACATTTTCGTTGCTTAAATCGTAATATACTGGCAAGCTAATTTCGCACGAATAGTTTTTGTAGGTATTTGGATAATTTTCGATTTTATAGCCCATGTTTTTATAAAACGTCATCATCGGAACTGGTATAAAATGGACGTTTACCGAAACTTTCTTCTGAAAAATCAATTCCATTATTTTATCCCTTTGATCTTCGCTTACGTTTTTTATACGCAAAGTGAAAACATGATAAGAGGATGTTTTTTCGATGGTTTCGTATGTAGGTATTATAGCAAACAAATGTGGTTTTAATATTTTGGAGTATAAATCGAATATTTCTTTCCTGCGTTTAAGCATATCGCTGTCGTAACGATCTAATTCAACTAAACCAATTGCTGCTTGAATATCGGTCATGTTAAACTTGTAACCAGCTTCGATAATATCATATTTCCAATTTCCAAGCTGCATTTTTGCCAAAGCATCTTTTGATTGTCCATGTAATGATTTTATACAAAGGTTTTTATATTCTTCAATATTGTCAAATGGTTCAGGTAAATTTAAACATACAGCTCCGCCTTCGGCAGTAGTAAGATTTTTTACTGCATGAAACGAAAATACCGAAATATCGGTTAAGATTCCTGTTCGTTTTCCCTTGTAAATAGCTCCAATCGAATGTGCTGCATCTGATAATATTAGGATTCTACCAAGTTTTTGCTGTGGTGAGCTTGTTGCCGAAAAAAGGGACACAACTTCTTGACTTTGAACTAATTTATTTAATTCGTCATAATCGCATGGAAAACCTGCTAAATCAACTGGCATTATTACTTTTGTTCGACTTGTGATTGCTTTTTTAATAGCTTCTATCGAAATATTGAAATCGTCGTTAATATCTACAAAAACTGGTGTTGCACCACAATGAATAATCACATTGGCAGTAGCAGTATAGGTGTAAGCAGGCAAAATAACTTCATCTCCTTCTTTCACTCCAAACCAACGCAACATCAACTCTAAGCCAGCAGTGGCTGAATTTAAACACAAAACTGCAGGAACCTTGCAATACTCTTGCAATCGCTTTTCGAAAAGCTTAGTGCGAGGTCCGGTCGTAATCCATCCCGAACGCAATGCTTCGCTAACTTCTTGAATTATTTTTTCATCTATTCGTGGAGGAGAAAATGGGATAATATCCATTTTGGTATTTATTATTTAGTTTTTGATAAATAGTTTAAAACATTGGTTTCTACTCGTTTAAGAACATCTTCAGAAGTTGCTTTTTCGAATTTCTTGCCAGTAATATTTTCGTAAAGTTCAATGTAGCGTTCCGAAACTTGACGAACAAAATCGTCGCTCATTTCGGGAACTGCTTGTCCGTCTTTACCTTGAAATCCATTATCCATTAGCCATTCTCGGACAAATTCTTTGGATAATTGTTTTTGAGATTCTCCTTTTGATTGTCTATCTTCGTATCCATCAAGATAAAAATATCGAGAAGAATCAGGAGTGTGAATTTCATCAATTAAATAAATTTTTCCATCCTTTTTTCCAAATTCATATTTTGTATCAACCAAAATAAGATCATGCTTAGCAGCTATTTCAGTTCCTCTTTGAAAAAGTTGACGCGTGTACTTTTCAATTAATACATAATCTTCTTCCGAAACTACGCCTTGTTCCATAATTTCTGTTCGAGTAATATCTTCATCATGTCCTTCATCCGCTTTAGTAGTAGGAGTGATGATTGGTTCAGCAAACTTTTGATGTTCAATCATCCCATTCGGAATAGTAATGCCACAAATTTCGCGTGCTCCATTTTTGTATGCTCTCCATGAACTTCCGGTTAAATAGCCACGGATTATCATTTCCACAGCAAATGGTTTACAAAGATGTCCAATGGTTACCATTGGGTCGGGAGTAGCTATTTTCCAGTTTGGGCAGATATCTTTGGTAGCATCCAAAAATTCGGAAGCAATTTGATTTAAAACTTGACCTTTAAATGGAATTCCTTTTGGCAAAACCACATCAAATGCGGAGATGCGATCAGAAACAACCATAACCAAAAGATCATTATTAATGTTGTACACATCTCTAACTTTACCAATATAAACACTCTTTTGATTTGGAAACTGGAAATCTGTTTTTATCAGGGCATTTTTCATAAAATGGGTTTTAAGTGTGTTGTTATTTTTTTTGATTTTCTTCAATTTTTTCATAGGCTTCAATAATTTTAGTAACCAAACGATGGCGAACTACATCGCATTTTTCTAAGGTAATTAATGCAATACCTGGAATATCTTTTAAAATATTGATAGAGCCAATTAAGCCAGAGGTTTGATTTCTAGGTAAATCAACTTGAGTGATATCGCCAGTAATAAAAAACTTCGCATTTTTCCCCATTCGGGTTAAAAACATTTTAAGCTGTCCTTGCGTTGCATTTTGAGCTTCATCTAAAATTACGTATGCATTATCTAAAGTTCGCCCTCTCATAAATGCCAGTGGAGCAATTTCAATGGTTCCATCTTCAAAGTAAGTGAGCAGTTTTTGCGTTGGAATCATATCTCGAAGTGCATCGTATAAAGGTTGTAGATAGGGGTCGAGTTTGTCTCTTAAATCGCCAGGTAAAAATCCTAAATTTTCGCCTGCTTCCACAGCTGGTCGAGTTAAAATAATTCGACGCACCTCTTTTTCTTTAAGTGCTCTAACGGCTAATGCTACGGCTGTATATGTTTTTCCAGTTCCAGCAGGACCAACGGCAAAAATCATATCGTTGTCTGCCACACTTTCAACTAGTTTTTTTTGATTTTTTGTTCGGGCTTTTATTGCTTTTCCATCTCGTCCAAACAATATTAAATCATCGCCACCTTTTTCAATTTCCTTAAAATCAGAATCTTCGCCAATTAATTGTTCCACATCGTGCGTGCTAAGTCGTCCAAATCGTTCTAAATGCAAAATTATCAATTGAAATTTTTGTTCAAATAATGAAATATCCGATGCTTCTCCTAAAACTTTAAGCTCGTTTCCTCTGTTTATTACTTTTAATTTTGGAAATGATTTTATTAATTTGTTGATATTCGCATTGTTAACGCCATTAATTTCTTTTAGCTGATTGCTGTCTAGCTCAAAAATTTGTTCAATCATTCGCCTTTGTGTAATTTAAGTATTTTTAATGCATCAAAAATAATAAAAAAAAGGCTAAATCTAGTATTATTTAGTAATTTTGACAAAATAATTAAAACTTAATGAGCATTGTTACTTTAACAACCGATTGGGGCTTGGCAGATTACTATGTTGCTGCTGTAAAAGGTAAACTGTTATCGCTCATGCCTAATTTAACAATTGTTGATATTTCTCACAATATTCGTCCGTTTGATAGCGAACAAACTTCGTATGTTTTAAAATATACTTTTCCAAATTTTCCCGAAGGTACAATTCACATAATTGGAGTTAATTCTATTGCTTCAAAAAAAACCCCTCATGTGGTGGTGGAGTTTAAAAAACAATTCTTTATTTGTGCCGATAATGGTATTATGAATATCATTATGGGAAACGAAAAACCAGATAAAATTATCGACATCGATATTAATCAAGACTCTGATTATTACAATTTTCCAACAAAAGATTTGTTTGTAAAAGTTGCCGTTCATATTGCTCAACAAAAAGTCATTGAAGAGTTGGGACAAGTTAAAAGTATGTTAATCTCCTTCTTGCAAACTTCCGAACCAGTTATTGAGCAAAATTTAATTAGGGGAAGGGTAATTCATATCGATAATTTTTCAAATGTTATTACAAATATTAGTAGAGATTTATTTAAGTCTATTCAAAAGGGTCGCAGATTTTTCATTGAGCCTTCTCCAGGATACAAAATACACTTAATCCAAGACTCATATTTGGATGTAGAAACCAATATGTTAGTTGCCTTTTTTAACAATAGTAATCTTTTGGAAATTGCTATAAATAAGGATTTTTTAGCTTCCTTATTATCTTTTACCGAAGGTTCTTCCTATGTAAACATATATTTTATTGATTAATATAAACCAAAAACCATAAACAAAATGAAAAAAATACTTTATTTCTCAATCATTTCTTTCTTCTTTTTCACATCATGTAATAATGATGAAGTTAAACGATTAAAAGACGAAAATAGTAAATTATACGAAGAAATTGAAACCCGCGATAAAACAGTAAATGACATGTTCAAATCGATGAACGATATTGAGCAAAACCTTTACGAAATTAGAGCCAAGGAGATGATTATTAAGCAAGCTTCAAATTCAACGGAAGTAAATCAAGATAGCTCGGATGTTAGAGATCGAATTACAAAAGAAATTCAGTCTATAAATGACTTATTGGAAGTTAATAAGCAAACTATTAGTAAGTTGCGCAAACAGATGAAAACCGCAAATATTAAAATTGCAGAACTTGAAAAAACAATTGCCAAACTTACCAAGCAAATGGAAGAAAAAGATTTGGAAATTGCCGACTTAAAAGATAAACTCGAAAAACTTAATTTTACTGTAGAGGAATTAAATACTGTAGTTGAGACACTTAAACAGGAAAAAGTTGCACAAACCGAAGTAATCGACAAACAAACCGAAGAGATGAATTCAGCTTGGTATGCATTTGGAACTAAAAATGAGTTGGTTAGTAAAAATATTATCACACGTCAGGGTGGGGTAGTTGGCATTGGTAAAAGCACAAAATTATCAAGTGATATTAATACCGATTATTTTACAAAAATTGATATCCGTAAAACTACCGAAATAACAATTATGGCTAAAAATGTAAACCTTCTGTCTAATCATCCAGCTGGTTCGTACGAATTTAAAATGAAAGATAAAACATACGAACGTTTGGTAATAAAAGATCCTAAAAAGTTTTGGAGCATTACAAAATATTTAGTTGTTGAAACAAAATGATGCTAATATTGGTATAATTAATGTTTGAAAATTTAGTTCACTTAATTTTATAAAATGAAAAGATTTTTAATTTTAATATTTTGCTCTTTGTTTTTTAATCAAGCAAAAGCTCAAACTGTAACAACTAAAACCGATTCTGTAAAACTAGATAAAATAGAATGGATTAAAATATCCGAAGCGTTTGAACGAAATAAAAGTTTTCCTAAAAAGAAAATAATTGTTGATTTCTATACCGATTGGTGCGGTTGGTGCAAACGATTAGATGCAACTACATACTCACATCCGTTAATAATTAAATATATCAATACTAATTTTTGGGCTGTAAAATTTGATGCTGAAATGAAAGATACAATAAAGATTGATAACAACATTTTTGTTAATCCAAATCCTACTTTTAAACGTTCTACACATCAGTTGGCTTCTAATTTAATGAACAACAAAATGTCTTATCCAACCACGGTTTTTCTGAGCGAATCGAACAATGTAATATCAGCGGTTCCTGGTTATTTTGGACCAAAGGATTTTGAAGTTGTGATTAAATATTTTGGCACGAATGAATATTTAAAGCAAACATACGACCAATATAGAGCTCAATTTATTAACGAAATTACAGAATAGTAGTTAGTTTCATGATTTTTAAAATATCACCTGCATTTATGTTGGTGATATTTTAATAATTCATCCGCTGGATTTTTGATGATGGATGTTATTTCCATTCCAAAATCTTTTGAAATTTCGGATAAAATATTTTCGTATTCGTAAGCAATGGAACCTACAAAACCAATAGGATGTTTTTCAAAATTGGGTAATTTTAAAATCATTTTTTCAAAGAAATCGACAAATGATTTTTTTACAATATTATATATAAACTTATTGTCTAAATTTTGTTTTAAAAATGGACTAAACGAAGCAAGATATTTATTTGGGAAAGGTTTTTTATAAACAGTTTCTAAAACTTTTTCGAGCGAAATGGAATATTCCTTTTCCAAACTTGCAGCAATCGAAGGAGGTAATTCCTTGTTAAAATATGCCGATAAAAGCTGTTTACCCAAATACGAACCACTGCCTTCATCGCCTAAAATGTAACCTAATGAATTTGTTTTGTGTGCAATGGATGAGCCATCGTAAATGCAAGTGTTTGAACCTGTTCCTAAAATGCAAGCAATGCCTTTTGAAGCATGAAACAATGCACGTGCAGCAGCCATTAAATCGTGGTCAACTTCAATATTCGACAGTTTAAACACTTTTGAAAATCCGGATACAATTACATTTTTATTTACCAATGTGGAACAGCCTGCACCATAAAAAAATATTTGGGTTAATGCATTTGAATCAATAATAGGTAATACTTCATTTTGTAAAATTGTTGAAATGTCATCGGAAGAGACAAAATATGGATTAAGCCCTTTTGTGTTACAACGTGCAATAATCGAATTTTTATCTGCAAAAATCCACTCGGTTTTTGTGGAACCACTTTCGGCTAAAAGAATCATTTTAATTAAAATTTAAAGTTTGATGGTTGTAAAAATACTAAAATGATTAAAGCAAGCATGCTATATTTCGATACATTCTCCTTCTTTGGCAAGAATGGTGTTTGGAAAAACCGATTGGGCTTCGTTTAATAGTATGTTTATGTTTTGATAACGAGTGGAAAAATGACCAATTATTAATTTTTCGACCATGGCATTTTTTGCAATGGTAGCTGCTTGTCGGGCAGTGCTATGATGTTTTTCTTTTGCAAATTCTTCATTGTCATCGGCAAAAGTGGCTTCGTGATAAAGAAGGGTGATTTTTTTTATTTTTTCAACAATATTTTCATCAAATTTAGTATCCGAACAATATGCGTATGATTTACAAGCAAGAGGTTCGGAAGTGATATCTTTGTTTTTATAGATACATCCATTTTCGTCTATAAAATCGGCTCCTTGTTTTATTTTAAGATATTGTTCGTTTGGTATGCTAACTTTTTGGACAAAGTCGGAATTGATTTTTCGTAAGCCAATTTTTTGACGGAAAACAAATGCATGGGTTGCAATTCGGTGGTTAAGAGGAAAGCTTTCGATGATAATTTTATCATCTTCAAATATAATTCCGTCATAATCATCGGAAATAGGCTTAAAAATCAATTCAAAAGCGAGCTTTGTATTTGATGCTTGAAGTTGGATGTTAATTATTTGTTCTAGTAGAGGAGGAGCGTAAATTTCCAAACTTTGGGTTCTTCGGTATAAGTGAAAAGTTGAAATTAATCCAATAAGCCCAAAGTAATGATCGCCATGCAAATGACTTATAAATATTTTTGAAATTTTAGAAGCTTTCAAATCGTATTTTTGCATTTGCATTTGTGTGCCTTCTCCGCAATCGATTAAAAACGAACGCTCACCTGCATTAAGCAAGTGAGCGCTTGGATTTCGGTGTTTTATTGGCAAAGCCGAATTACTGCCGAGTATGTTAAGGAAAAAAGGCATTACCTCTGAATAATCATTCGTTGAGTATATGAATTAGCTCCATTGGTTAATTTATAAAAATAAATTCCTTCTTCTAGTTTTGAACCGTTAAATGAGTATGTGTTTGCACCATAAGTTGCAGAAATAGCTTCAGTATAAACAACTTCGCCTAACATATTATAAACAGCAAAATTATAATTAGCACTTGTAGGTGCATTAAAATGAATTTCGGTTGTGCTTGCAAATGGGTTTGGAGAGTTTTGAAGAGCAAAGAAATTTCTTCCGTCTTCCACTTTAATTCCAGCTCCTCCGTTTGAAACAACTATTCGATAATATCTAATGGTGTCCTTTTGAGTAATTGGAACAAATCCACCAAGAGTTGCACTTGTTTCAAGGCTAATAGTTAAGTTATGAATGCCAATATCAGGAGTGCCTGGAGTTGCTTGAAGTAATAAACATTTTTTAGTGCCACCAGGAAAACAATTATCACTTACGTTTGTAGTCCAAGTAAAACCATTTAAAGCTTGATCAATCGTAATTGATTTAATACAAATTTTTGTAATAGTAACAGGAACACCACCTTGAGTTGTGTCTGTTGGAACAATTGCTGTCATAGTAGTGCTGTATGCTACACCAACATGTGCAGGAGGTAAATTTGTTGCACTATCAGGAGAAATACCAGGAGCTGTAACGTTTGCGTCTGGTGTACATTGTGCATTAATGCTGTTAAACCCAAATGCAATAAATGCAAATAATAAAGAAAGTAAGATTTTTTTCATAATGTTTGATTTTTTTTTAATACATAATTATGAAACAAAGGTATAAAAAAATGCATAAACAAACGTAAATTAATTTGTTTCTTTTTAAGCACTTGATTTGTAGTGCAATAAACAAAAAAAAGAGGCTGTTTAGCAAATAAAACAGCCTCTTTTTAGAAAACGAATTGTTTATTTTTCGTTTTGTTCCATTTGGTCGCGAAGATTAACCAAAGCTTCGATATCGCCTAGAGTAGTTTTTTCAACGTTGTTATCGTTTACTTTTTTAACTGCTTTTTTCGATTCTTTTGCTTTTTTCTTTTCTTCTTTTTCTTCTTCTAGTTTTTCGTCAGAAATAGCGTCTTGCCAAATTTTAGTATGTGATAAGATGATTTTTTTGTTTTCTTTCGAGAATTCTATAACTTTGAAATCAAGAGCTTCATCTATTTTTGCGGTAGTTTTATCTTCTTTTAGTAAGTGGCGAACTGGAGCAAATCCTTCCACACCATATTGTAATGAAACAATAAATCCTTTATCAGAAGAGGATATAATGGTTCCTTTGTGAATTGAATCAACTGTGAAAATTGTTTCAAAAACATCCCAAGGATTTTCTTCAAGTTGTTTGTGTCCTAAACTTAATCTTCTGTTTTCAGAATCTACTTCAAGAACAATAACTTCGATGGTTTCACCAATTTTTGTAAATTCAGCTGGATGTTTAATTTTTTTCGACCATGATAAGTCAGAAATGTGAATTAAACCATCTACGCCTTCTTCTAGTTCAACAAAAATACCAAAATTAGTAAAGTTACGAACGATTGCATTATGTTTAGATTTAACTGGGTATTTAGAAATAATATCAGCCCATGGGTCTGGTTTTAATTGTTTAATACCTAACGACATTTTGCGTTCTTCGCGGTCGAGAGTTAAAATAACAGCTTCTACTTCGTCGTTCACTTTCAAAAAGTCGTGAGCAGTTCGTAAGTGTTGCGACCATGACATTTCCGAAACGTGAATTAAACCTTCAACGCCTGGTAAAATTTCGATAAATGCACCATAATCGGCAATTACAACTACTTTTCCACCAACTTTATCACCAACTTTTAAGTTTTGATCTAACGAATCCCATGGATGTGGGGTAAGTTGTTTTAAACCTAAAGCGATACGTTTTTTGTTTTCATCAAAATCTAAAATTACAACATTTATATTTTGGTCAAGTTGAACGATTTCTTCAGGATGATTTATGCGACCCCAAGAAAGGTCGGTAATATGAATTAAACCATCCACACCACCTAAGTCAATAAATACACCATAAGAAGTAATGTTTTTAACAGTACCTTCTAAAATTTGTCCTTTTTCGAGTTTCGCTATGATTTCAATTTTTTGAGCTTCTAGTTCGTCTTCGATAAGTGCTTTGTGAGATACTACTACGTTTTTATATTCGTGGTTTATTTTAACCACTTTAAATTCCATAGTTTTACCAACAAAAATATCATAATCACGAATTGGTTTAACATCGATTTGAGAACCTGGCAAGAAAGCTTCAATACCAAATACATCTACGATTAAACCACCTTTTGTACGACATTTAACAAAACCGTTTATGATTTCGTCTTTTTCACAAGCTGTATTTACACGTTCCCATGAACGTAAAACACGTGCTTTTTTGTGTGATAAAAGTAATTGTCCAGAAGCATCTTCTTGACTATCTACATAAACTTCAACTTTATCACCAACTTTAATGTTGGGATTATAACGTAATTCCGAAGCAGCTAAAATACCGTCCGATTTGTAACCAATGTTAACCACAATTTCGCGTGAGCTAATTGCTGCAATTGTTCCGTCAACAACTTCTTTTTCAACAATTGAGTTGAATGTTTCGTTATAGATGTTTTCAAGTTTTTCTTGTTCATCTACCGAATAAATTACATCTTTTTTTCCAAGTGCATCCCAATCAAAGTCTTCTATTGGATTTAAAACTTCGTTGATTTTTTCTTGTTTTGGTTTGTTTTCAATCACTTTTTTTGCAATAGGAGTTTCAATAACTTCTTCAGCAATAGGAGTTTCAATAACTTCTTCAGCAATTTCAGAAACTACTACTTCTGCTACTTCATTTGAAGCAACTTCTGATTGGTTTTCTAGTTCTGGGGTTTCGTTGTTAATGATTTCTTCAGTCATTAATTTAGTGTTTTTTTATGGCTTAAAAGCCTAATTTTACATGAGGATAGCTGTAAATCCTGAAAATGAAGAGCCTCTTCCAAAATCGGGAATGCAAAATTAATAATAATATTTGTAAGTTACTCATTTTTTGACAATTATTTTATCAATGAAAAAACAATTGTCAAAAAATCGACAAGTAGATGAGTTTAAAAACGGAATTAGCTTTTAGTGACTTATGTTTTCAACTGCTTTTGGATTGTGCTTATGCTTGAAAAAGATTGCAAAAAGAATGGTTACAACTAAAGCGTATGCGGCAAAAACCATCCAAATGGAAGACCAGTCTTTTACTCCATTGTGAGTATAAAAATTTTCAATAATTAACCCACTTATACTACTTCCTAAAATTGCACCAACTCCGTTTGTCATCATCATAAATAAACCTTGTGCACTCGAACGCATCGAAGGATTGGTTGAAGTTTCGACAAATAGGGAACCCGAAATATTGAAAAAATCGAAAGCCATTCCGTAAATAATGCACGAAAGAATAATCATCCATAAACCATCGGTTGGGTTTCCTAAGCCAAATAATCCAAAACGTAAAACCCAAGCTACCATGCTTATAAGCATAACATTTTTAATTCCAAAACGCTTTAAAAAGAATGGAATTGCCAAAATAAAAACGGTTTCGGACATTTGCGAAATCGACATTATAATAGTTGAATATTTTACCACAAACGAATCGGCATACTCGGGAATATGTTTAAAGTCATCTAAAAATACATCTCCATATGCATTAGTAAGTTGTAATGCGGCTCCTAAAAGCATCGAGAAAACAAAAAACATTGCCATTTTATAACTTTTAAACAATCCAAAAGCATCTAAACCAAACATTTGAACGAAAGATTTTTTGTCGTTATTTGCAGGTTGTGGTGGGCATTTTGGTAATGTAAATGAAAAAATACCTAGCAATAAGGAAACTAATGATGCAATATAAAATTGATATTCGGTACTTTTATTTCCACTTAAATTAACAATCCACATTGCAGCTATAAACCCAATAGTGCCAAATACTCGAATGGGAGGGAAGTCTTTTATAACATCAAAATTATTATTTTTTAATGCCGTATAAGCTATTGAATTTGTTAAAGCTATCGTTGGCATATAAAAAGTAACTACTAGTAAAATGCCCCAGAAAAATGTGGAAGGATCATTAATTTGCGGGATTAAAAAAAGAGCTCCTGCACCAGCTATATGTAAAACACCATAAAGCTTTTCGGCATTTATCCATCTATCGGCAATTATTCCCATTAAAGCAGGCATAAATAAGGATGCAATTCCCATAGTCGAAAAAATTATTCCAAATTCGGCACCCGACCAGCCTTTTGTTTGAAACCAGTAATTACCAATAGTTATTAACCAAGATCCCCAAATGAAAAATTGTAAAAAGTTCATTACGGTTAATCGAATTTTAATGCCCATGATGTATGTTTTTTTTAATTAATAGATATCATTTTCAAATTAGGGTGGAAAATTACAAAAAAATGAGATAATTTGGATGTATTGGAAATAAAAAAAATAAAGATTCATAAAAACGACCCGATTTACTCACTACTACTAATACAAAAAAAATGTACCTTATCCATTTGATTAAATCGTTTATTTTTATATTGCACTGAGTTTGTTTATTTTTGACCAGAAACAACGTCTTTAAACCTAATTCAAAAATCAGTTCATATTTATATTTTATTACAAAAAAGTAATATATTTGTTGAATATAAAGTATAGCTATTTTGGATAAAAAAATAAAACACATTCATTCAGCAATTATGGATGGATTTGAAGAGTTTAGTATGAGAGAATGTTTGTGTTTGCAATACATTTAATTTACTTACTAAGGCGAGTTTACGATTAAATTAAAGCGTGCAAAAAAGAGCAATCTTTCCAACACGCAAATGAATAAAAATAACAATGAATAAATTTGCAATATGATTTTAGACAACGAAAACGAAAATTTAAAAGTCCATGAATGGATTAAAAAATACACTCAAACGGGGAAATTATCTATTGTAACAGGCTATTTTACGGTTGGGGCATTGGCTTATTTATCAAAAGCAACTAAAGACAAAATGGCATACCAACTTTATGAATTAACGGAAGAAAAAATTAAAATAATAGAAGGAATGCAATAGCTTTTTAAACTTCCCTAAATATGGAGTTATCCCGATAATGAGGTTGTAAAGCGCATGGCAATATTTAAAGAGCGAAGTCTGGAGATATTAAAACCTATTTTGGAGTGTTAATACTTTAGGTAAAATTGATGATTATTTGGAATTGTATGGCATGAAATAAATGTGAATTTGAAGATTTAATAACCTTAAATTTAAAAAAAAATGGAAAGTAAACAAACAATCGCAGTTTTTGAGAGCAAGCAAATTCGCAGACATTACGATGCCGATAGTGAAATCTGGTATTTCTCATTGGTTGATATTGTCGCAGCTTTAACCGATTCGCTCAATCCAACAGATTACTTCAAGAAAATAAGAAAAGAGATATAGAATTAAATAGCTACATAGGGACAAATTGTCCCCAGATAGAAATGATAACGGAATCGGGTAAAAAGAGAAAAACACTGGCTGGTAAGGTAATGCACAACATATTTTTCGTTTAGTTCAATCCATACCATCGCCTAAAGCCGAACCATTTAAACAATGGCTTGCAAAAGTAGGTTACGAAAGAATTCAGGAAATAGCCAATCCTGAGCAAAGTTTGAATCGTGCCAGAGAAAACTGGCAAAAACTGGGTCGCAGCCAAAAGTGGATACAGCAAAGGATGACAGGACAGGAAACACGAAACAAACTTACCGATTATTGGAAAGAAAGCGGTATAGAAAAATCGGATGAGTTTGCTTTTTTAACCAATATTATTCATCAGGAATGGACGGGACTTACAGTAAAGAAACATAAAGAATTGAAAAGTTTGAAGCAACAAAATCTTCGAGACCACATGAGTGAAGCCGAACTGGTTTTTACCGCACTGGCAGAGTTATCAACCCGCCAAATTGCCGAAACTGATGAAGCCAAAGGTCTATCAGAAAATGCAAAAGCAGGCAAGAAAGGTTGAGCAGTTGCTAAAAATGCAAGAAAAGAATTAGAATCAAAAACTGGAAAAAGTGTTGTAACCGGTGAGAATTTTTTGCCACTAAAGACAGAAAACAAAAAGCTCAAAGAATAATAGACGAAATGGTTTACCAACTTTACGAATTAACGGGCGAAGAAATTGCTGTTATAGAAGGAAATAAATAGCTTTTTAAACTGCCACTTAACATGGATTTATCCCGATAACGAGCTTGTAAAACGCATGGCTATGTTTAAAGAGCAAAGTCCAAAGATTCTTAAACCTATTTTGGAGTGTTAAGATTTATAAACGGTATTAAAATTTTAAATCAATTTTATTTATCTTTGCTATCAATTTGTCACATATCTTTAATTAAAAAAAAATATAATTTATGAAATCACCCTTAATGCAAGTTGCAATTAAATGGACGGGAATTTTATCTGGAGGAATGATTTTACTTACTCTGTTAAACTATGTTATTGGTTTCGATAATCTAAAAGGCGGAATATCAGGTCTTACCCAATTAATTTGGTGGGCTTTTGTTATTGCAACACTTGCAATGTCGAATAACGATTATCGAAAAAATCATTTAAATGGTTTTATGAAATATGGTCAAGCTCTTGGCTTAGGATTACTTGTTGGGTTTTTTAGCTCAGTTGTATTTTCGTTGTTTTATTATTTATTTTATCAATTTATTGATTTTGAAACGTTTAAAAAAACAATGGAATTTGCAATTTCCGAAATTGATAAAAACGAAAACATCCCTGCCGAGATGAAAGAAGGCTTAATTATTAAAATGATTGAACAAACTCCTTTGGCTACATCCATTCAGTATTTATGGTCGAGTAACTTAATTAATTTAATTTTGATGCTAATTATTGCTGCATTTACAAAGAAGAAAAATAATACTTTTGACGAAACTTTTAAAGATGTTATGTAATGGATATATCGATAGTAATACCACTTTTAAATGAGGAAGAGTCTATTCCGGAGTTAACCGAATGGATTAATAAGGTAATGTTAGAAAATAATTTTTCGTTCGAGATTTTATTTATTGATGATGGAAGCACCGATTCATCATGGAATATTATTCAACAATTATCAAAATCGTACGATTCGGTTAAAGGAATAAAATTTAAACGCAATTATGGAAAATCGGCTGCTCTAAACACTGGTTTTGGAGTTGCTAAAGGCGAGGTTGTAATTACCATGGATGCCGATTTGCAAGATAGTCCGGACGAAATTCCAGATTTATACAGAATGATAAAAGAGGATGGATTTGACGTAGTTTCGGGATGGAAGAAAAAACGCTATGATCCAATTACCAAAACTATTCCTACTAAGTTGTTTAATTGGGCTGCACGAAAAGTGTCGAAAATTAAGTTGCATGACTTTAACTGTGGATTAAAAGCATATAACGGCAAAGTTACCCGAAGCATCGAAGTGTATGGCGAAATGCATCGCTACATTCCAATTTTAGCTAAATGGAATGGATATACCAAAATAGGCGAGAAGGTTGTTCAACATCATTCGCGAAAATATGGCACCACTAAATTTGGATTAAATCGCTTTGTAAATGGCTTTTTAGATTTGTTGTCCATCACTTTTGTTTCAAAATTTAGCAAAAGACCAATGCACTTTTTTGGAACGATGGGTTTGCTTTTCTTTATTATGGGCGGTGGAATAGCACTTTGGTTAATAATTGAAAAAATTGTTCATATTTATCGGGAAATTCCAATTACCCGCGAAATTACACAACAGCCATTGTTCTATTTGGCTTTGGTTGCTATGATTTTGGGAAGTCAACTTTTTATTGCTGGATATTTAGCCGAAATGATTTCGCGAAATTCTTCGGATAGAAATAAGTATTTAATTGAAGACGTTACGAACATTGAAAATCAAATTCTTAAAAAACAATAATGAATATAGAACAGTTTAAAGCTCATATAAACGAATCAATCGAAGTTAAAAGATTGATTTTTAATGATGTAGAGATGATGGGTAAAATTGAACAAGCCGTTTCGGAAATTGTGAAAACATATATAGTAAACGGAAAAGTATTGTTTTGTGGCAACGGAGGAAGTGCTGCCGATGCTCAGCATTTAGCAGCCGAACTTTCGGGTAGATATAATTACGATCGTCCGCCCTTATACGCCGAAGCTTTACATGTAAATTCATCCTATTTAACTGCTGTAGCCAACGATTATTCGTTTGATTTAGTGTATTCGAGAATGACGGAAGCCGCTGGACGAAAAGGTGATGTGTTAGTTGCATTTTCAACTTCGGGTAATTCAAAAAACATACTTCATGCGGTTCGTAAAGCATACGAAATAGGAATGTTTGTAATCGTTTTTACCGGCAATAAAATGGGTATTGTAAACGAATGGGCAAATGTTTTATTTGATGTTCCTTCGTCAAATACTCCAATAATTCAAGAATCACATATTATGATTGGTCATATTATTTGCGAATGGGTCGAAAAAGAAATGTTTCCTATACATGAATAACAATATTGAACAAGCTGATTTTAGCGAGTGGTCGTTGTTTTTAGACCGTGATGGAGTGATAAATAAACGTCCTTTAAACGACTATGTTAAAACCATTCCCGAATTTCAGTTCATCGACAATGTGCTTGATTCTATTGCTGTTTTTTCGTCCATTTTTAAATATATTTTTATAGTTACAAATCAACAAGGAGTGGGCAAGGGGGTGATGACATCCGAGGATTTGGAAAGAATTCATGACTATATGGGAAATGAAATTGTTCGAAAAGGTGGAAAAGTTGACTCCATATATGTTGCCCCTCAGTTGAAAACCGAAAAACCGACAATGCGTAAACCTGAAATTGGATTGGGATTGTTGGCAAAAAAAGAGTTTCCCGAAATCGATTTTTTAAAGTCGATTATGGTGGGTGATGCATTAACAGATATGCTTTTTGGAAAACGATTAAAAATGAAAACAGTTTTTATTGGCAATGATAATGATATTATGATTAATAACTCTTCATTAATCGACTATCGGTTTAATAGTTTATTTCATTTCTTAAAATACATCAACACATAATTTCGTTATTTTTGTTCAAATTTTACAATATGAAAAGATTTTTCTTGATTTCGCTGATTTTATTATTATTTCAACTATGTTTTTCACAAAGTGATACCATTAATAAGTTTAATGCTAAAGGACAAAAACAGGGCTTTTGGATTAAAAAAGAAAAAGGAATAGTTGTGTACGAAGGTCGTTTTATAAATGATAAACCAACAGGTGAATTCAAATATTATTATCCTGATGGAAAGCTAAAAAACACCAGTAATTTTATAAAAAGTGGTTCTATTGCTTATACCACAACATATTACGCAAATGGTCAAATGTCTTCCATTGGAAAATATATCGATCAACAACGCGATAGTGTTTGGATTTACTACAATGATATTGGAAAAAAAATATCCATGGAATCGTTTAAAAACGGAGCACCTCACGGAAAATGGGAAAAATATGATCCTAAAACCGAAGTACTTTTAGACGAAAAAACATTTGTAAATGGCAAAAAACATGGTCCATGGAAAACGTATTACACTACTGGGCAACTTCGGTACGAATTAATGTATAAAAACGATTTGGCTACAGGTCTTTATAAATGTTTTTATATCGATGGAAAACGTTGGCATACTGGATTTTATAAAGATTCGTGTTTTGATAGTACATGGGTGAGCTATACGCCAAGTGGACAAATGATAAAACGCGAAAAATATAGAAATACAAAAAAAGTGGATTCACAAATATATGCATATACTTTAAAAGGCACCGAAAGCCATTCGGTAGATTCCATTGCTTATTTTGTTTCAAATAAAAAAGGGGTAGATTTTTATTTAATAAATGGAAATCAAGTTACATCAAATACTGAATTTTCAGATTTAGAAGATTTACTAAACGACAATCGTTTTGTTTTACTTAGCGATATTCTTTTAGTATCCATAAATGCGATAGCAAAAGCTACACCCGATGGTAAAGATGCTTTTTTGGTTGATTTAAAGCCTAAATTTGCATTTCCTATTTTAGTTGTTGGTTCGTATGCCCAAACTCTTCGATCGTTATTAAATAAGTCAATGCCTGAAGAGAAATGAGTAAAGGGCGAGTATTAATAGCTATGAGTGGTGGTTTGGATAGTTCGGTTGCAGCAATGTTCCTGAAACAAGAAGGTTATGAATTGATTGGCGTTACCATGAAAGTTTGGGATTACGAAAGTTCAGGAGTAGTTGCTCCCGAAAGTGGCTGTTGTAATTTAGATGCCATAAACGATGCCCGAAACATAGCTGTCAATCTTGGTTTTCCACATTATGTAATCGATTTCAGGGAGCCTTTTAATAATATTGTAATTGAGGATTTTATAAACGAATACATGAATGGTCGAACTCCAAATCCTTGCGTTTTGTGCAATACACATATTAAGTGGGAAGCCTTGCTTCAAAAGGCTAAAGAATTGGATTGTAGTTATATAGCTACAGGGCATTATGCACAAATTCGTTTCGATAACAATCGATATGTTTTGTCAAAAGGAGTCGATGAGAGCAAAGACCAATCGTATATGCTTTGGGGATTATCGCAAGAAAATTTAGCTCAAACACTTTTACCTTTAGGAGGTTATACTAAAACTGAAATCCGTGAAATGGCAATGGAAGCAGGCTTTACTAAAATAGCTAAAAAACGTGAGAGTTACGATATTTGTTTTATCCCCGATGGCGATTATCGCTCGTTTTTAAAAAAGAAAATTTCAAATTATGACGAATCGTTTCCAAGTGGCGATTTTGTGGATACAAATGGAAAAGTGTTGGGAAAACATAAAGGTTATCCATTTTATACCGTTGGTCAGCGCAAAGGTTTGGAAATTGCACTTGGTGTTCCTGCATACGTGAAGCAAATCGATGCCGAAAATAATAGGATTGTTATAGCGTTTAAAAATGAACTTTTTTCACGCAAAATGGTTGTTAAAAGGTGTAATAATATTAAATATCAGCAGATTCCAGAAGGGATGGAGGCAATTGTTAAAATTCGATATCGAGATAAAGGAACTCCAGCTAAAATTTATCAATTGGACGATTTTATCGAAGTTGTTTTTAATGAGCCCGTTTCGTCTATTGCTCCTGGTCAGTCGGCTGTTGCATACGAGTATAAGGATGTTCTTTTTGGAGGTTTTATAGAATCATGTTATGAGTAGTAAAATTAAATATTGTGCGGTACTGTGTTTTGTAATTTTTGCATTTACTTCAAATTCATGCAAGAAAGACGAAATAGTTTTGCCATATCACCCACAACTTGATTTTAATTACTATCCCATGAAAATTGGTTCGTATATCGACTACGATGTGGAATTTGTGTTTTGGGACGATTTTAATCACACAATTGATACAAGCATTTATGTTTTACGAGAACGCATCGAATCGGTTATTGTAAACTATTCGGGCGATAGCATTTATCGAATTGAACGAAATACAAAAGATCATCCCGATTCAGCTTGGAGTTTTAGTAGGGTTTGGTTTAGTGCATTCGAAGATAATTATGCTTATAAAGTGGAAGAAAACATTAAATACGTTAAACTCATTGTTCCAGTTAAATTAAATACTAAATGGAATGGAAATATTTTAAATGATTTAGAATCAAAAGATTATTTATATACTTCGGTGGATGAATTAATGCATTTTGGCAATTACACTTTTCCTGAATGTGTGAAAATTTTACAGGAAGATTATGAAACTATCATTAATAAAGATTACGAAGAGGAAATATATGCACGCAATGTTGGATTGATTTTCAAAAAGCAGATTCATATTAATAAAACGTATAATCAAATTACACAAACATTTGAAATATCCTCTGGATATTCACTTGTTCAAACAATTAAAAATTATGGCACATTTTAAAAAGATTTTTTCAATTTCGTTATTATTCGGAATTTATTTTATAGCTGTTGGACAAACTGCACCTGGCAAATATTGGGTGCAATTTACCGATAAAAATAATTCACCATATTCAATTTCTCAACCATTTGTATATTTATCCGAACGAACCATCGAACGGCGTCAGCATTTTGGAATTCCAATTGGTGCCGATGATTTTCCGGTTAATCCAAATTATTTAGATAGTTTGCGTCAATATGGAGCAACCATTTTAACAAGCTCTCGCTGGTTTAATTCGGCAACCATTTATTTGTCAGATACCAATGCAATGCAGCATATTCGTTCGTTAAGTATAGTTCAGCAGTCATACAAAAATGCGAGAGTTCGACCAAATCGTATCCCAAATCAAAGCAATGTACAACAAATAATTTCGCCTCTTAGTAATAGTGTTATTCCTCAGTTGAAAAACACAAAAAACGAAACATATTTAAATTCGTGTACTTACGATTATGGATATACGTACGACCAAATTCATATGATTAACACCGATTATTTGCATCAGTTGGGTTATTGTGGAAGTGGAGTTTTAGTGGGAGTAATAGATGCTGGTTATTGGGGCGTAAATATGTTGAGTGGTTTTGATAGTCTTTGGTCGAATAATCAAATTGAAGGATTTATCGATTTTGTGGATCCAATGTCGAATATTTTTGAACAAAGCACTCATGGTATGATGGTTTTATCGATTATGGGCGGAAATATTCCTGGGCAAATAATAGGAACTGCTCCAAAAGCATCGTATTGGCTTATCCGCTCGGAAGATGCAGATACGGAGTTTTTAATTGAAGAAGATAATTGGGTTTCGGCAATTGAGTTTGCCGATAGCGTTGGAATTGATGTGGTAAATTCGTCCTTGGGATATTCCACTTTTGACGATACTACCATAATTAGAACTTATGCCGATATGACTGGAAAAGTTAGCCATGCTTCTATTGCTGCTACCATTGCTAGTCGTAAAGGAATGATTGTGTGTAACAGTGCCGGAAATTCGGGCTTAAATTCATGGCGATACATTGGATCTCCAGCGGATGCAGATAGTATTTTAACGGTTGGTGCGGTTAATTCAAATCGAGATATTGCCGAGTTTTCGTCTGTTGGACCAAGTTATGATGGCCGTGTTAAACCCGATGTGGCAACAATGGGACAGCAAACTTGGGTTATTGGACAGTCGGGTGAAGCTATTTCGGGAAATGGAACTTCCTTTTCTTCTCCTGTTCTTGCTGGTTCGGTTGCTTGTTTGTGGCAAGCATTTCCAAACAAAACAAACCACGAGATTATGGATGCAATTAGACGCTCGGCGGATAATTATAATCAACCCGATTCATTAACTGGATATGGAATTCCAAACTTTATGATTGCATACCAAATTTTATCGCTAAATACCAAAGTGCCTAAGAATATAGTTGAACATTCGGTTTCGGTATTTCCAAATCCATTTACAGACTCTTTTAGTTTAACTATAAAGTCGGCTACATACACTATCGCAAATATTGAAATTTTTGACTCGAAAGGAATTCAAGTTTCAAAATCGATTGGTGTTAATTTGGAAATTGGCGAAAATTCATTCAGATTTACCGATGCGTATGTTATTCCACAAGGTATTTATATCCTAAAAGTTACTACTTTCGATTCGTCTCAGGTAGTTCGAATGATTAAAATAGAAGACTAATTGGTGTCTGCTTGGAAAAATACTAGCAGTTATCCAGATTCGCCACGGCGAAGTCGAAGGATGTTGCACAAATTTTAAGCATTCATAGTTCGACAGGCTCACTATGACCAATTGATACCATAGAGCTAGTTCGGATTTGCAATCCGAACAAACGAAAAAATGGAGTCTATTTTTTTGCTCGGATTACAAATCCGAGCAAACTAGCTTTTTTTTCAGACTGAAACTCAAAGCAGTCATCCAGATTCGTCACGGCGAAGTCTAAGAAGGCTGCATAAACATTAAGCATTCATAGTTCGACAGGCTCACTATGACCAATTGATACCATAGAGCTAGTTCGGATTTGCAATCCGAACAAACGAAAAAATGGAGTCTATTTTTTTGCTCGGATTACAAATCCGAGCAATCCATATTATAATAGAACTGTTATTACCTGCTCAAATTATCTAAGATATTGGAAATGTGAGGTTCAAAAATTTGTAAAATAATTACATCAGGTTTTTCTTTTTCCACAATATCCAAGTTTAATTTATATTGCCATGCATCAAAAATGTATACTACTTCTCTGAAACTTTCATTCAAATATGGCATTAGTGCAACACAGTACGAATCTCTGATAATTAGTGCTTTAGGAAGCAATGTGTCGGAATTTGCAGATACCATTTCGTACTCATTTTCATACGCAAAACCTGGCGTAACTGGATAATTGCGTTTAACGCCTTCTGTTGATTTAGAATTACGAATAGTATATGAATAGTCTATTTCTTTAAGAAGGTTTTCGAGGCCTATCATATTAGCCAAATTTCCTCCATTAATTGGTGTTTGCTCCAGTTTAATTTCCTTTGGCGAAAGTAAGTGAGCTTTTAATTGAGGAAATTTATGATTTATGGTTTGAATTAGCATTTGGTAAGCATAAAAAGCACCCGCTTTATTCCAATGATTATCGTATTTAAAGTAGGTTTGCACAAATTTTTTAGCTTCGATAAGCTGTTGTTTAGGATGGATGATGGTTAATTGAGGTTTTGATTGTAAAGCTTTAACTACTTTATCTGTAGCGTTTTCGCCACCAAACCTGCGATAGTAGGATGGTAGAAATTCTGGATAAATTTCGGCTTTCATGGGGGTAATCATCACTACGAATTGAATATTTTTATATTCAAATATTGAATCTCGATATTCTATTTCTGAAACAATTTTTTGGATATCATTGTCCGAAATATTGAATTTGTTTTCAAATACTTTCCGTTCTTTATCTGCATAAAACAACCAAGATTTTTTCCCTAAACTTACTTTTTCGGGAACTGGTGAGCGATGAAATACAAAATAATTCAGAAAGGTATGATAATAAAGGAGTTTCTCGCGAAAAATAAAATGATCGTTATAATATGTTTCGTATTTTGAAGGAAATGGATCGAGTTTGTTTATATCAAGTTCGGGCAATTCGGCAAGCTTACGATTTTCGCGTGTGCTTATGGTTTCGTAAGTCGAAAAGTTGAAAATATAATTGGAAGAAGGGAAATAGATTATTAGCACAAAAATTACAATGGCAACAATTGCGTAAATTCGTTTTATCGTTTTTATTTTATTTTGTGTATCCATTAAAATCTAAAATAAATAAAAGGGTTATATGAATTTGTGGTAAGATAAAGCGTGCAAAGTATCAATAAACTTACGATTGTTAAAAACGCAACAATCTGATAAATATTTGTTAACAGTATTGCAATTGAATGTTTACATGAAGTAATTAATTTGTTGTAATTGTATAAAATTACTTTAAAAAATTCAACTGAACCTAATAATGCAATTACGATAATAATACCGAAATCGATGGTGAAAAACTCTGAAACTTGATGTAAAGCAAAATAAGGGTTTCCTAATCCAATCATTGTTTTAATGTAGTTTATAGCTTCGGTGCTGTTGTTGGCACGAAAGAAAACCCAGGCAATTAGAACAATGGATAGGGTGTATGTGTGCTGGAAAAATTTTGGTGTTTTGGATAATATTTTATCAAACCCAGCACGTTCGATTATTAAAAAAAATCCATGAATAAATCCCCAAATTACAAAGTTCCAAGCGGCACCATGCCATAGTCCGGTAAGAAAAAAAACGATTAAAAGGTTTAGGTAGGTGCGGGTTTTGTTTAATCGATTTCCTCCTAAAGGAATATACAGATAGTCGCGAAACCAAGTTGAGAGCGAAATATGCCATCGTCTCCAAAATTCTTTAATATTTTTAGCTATGTATGGCGAATTAAAGTTTTCGAGAAGTTCAAACCCAAACATGCGTGCTAATCCAATTGCCATGTCGGAATAACCTGCAAAATCGTAATAAATTTGAAACGAATACGCAATAATTCCCACCCAAGCCATCGAAATAGTTAAATCGGAATGGCTGGTGTTAAAAGCCTGATCGGCAATAAAAGCCATTGGATTTGCAATTAATACTTTTCGTGCTAAACCTAAAATAAACCTTCGAATGCCTGAACTAAATTTATCAATCGTTGAACTGCGTTTATCTAATTGATCGGCAATATCCTGATATCGAACTATTGGACCAGCAATTAATTGAGGGAAAAAAGAGATGAAAAGAGCTAATTTGAATACATTATATTGAGCTTTAGTTGCACCACGATAAACATCAATTAAATAAGAAGCAGCTTGAAAAGTGAAAAAGGAAATTCCTATTGGCAGAATTACATTTGGAAGATTTATTTGAGATGTTTTAAAAATGGAAAGTATTTCATTTGTATTTAAAACAATGAAATTTGCGTATTTAAAGTACATCAATAAGCCGATATTGACTACAATACCAGCTGTTATGGAGATTTTTTTTAATTTTTGTGTATTCGATTTGTCGATAAGGATGCCGAATACAAAGTTTGTTATTATTGAAATCAGCAAAAGTGCTAGAAGTGAAACTCCGCCCCAGGCGTAAAACAACAAACTACCGATGAGTAAAATTCCGTTTTTAAAAAATTTTGGAGAAATATAATAACACAGCAGAATTATCGGCAGAAAAATATAAATAAATATCGGCGAGCTAAATAGCATTTTATAATTCTGAAGTATTAAAAATAGTCTTAGTCATTAAATCTTTTCTAAATTAAAAAATGGATTAAGATAAATTAAGTAAATATTTCAAATCCAGCACATTAATGACTAAGACGGTATATTTTTTAAGGTATTACAATTGGGAAATCGGTATTAAATTCAATGGTTCGAGGTATTCCAATAATGTTGGATAAATAATCCACGTATGCATCGGTAAACATAAAGTTGTCCGTAGAGTAATATTCGGTTGGTAATTCTTTATTCCCAATTTCGCCCATATCGATAGACGTTGTGTGGAATTCTTCGAGTTCTTGATATGGAACTATTTTTTTTAAAACTGGCATTTGACCATAATCCTCACGAAGTAAAAGGTCAACTACTTTGTCGGCTAGGGTAGAAGTGAGGCGGCGGTCGTACTCGCGGCAATTTCCCGAACGAGGGTAGTAGCCCGAAATTTGACCTCGAGCTTCAATTCCGGTACGTTTGCTAATTTCAGAAGCGATTATACCACTAATGCCACCAAAACGTGGATGTCCGAATTCGTCCACTTCCGAACTTGCAAAAATCATTTCAATTTGACCAGTTTCGTCGTTCCACCAACGAACGCCTTCGGAAACTGCAATAATTAATGCTTTCTTTTTAGAGCTCATATATTTTTCTTTCACATACTCGAAGAAAAATTCTTTGCGTTCTTTCGTCATAATACATTCTGGAATCAAAGCAATTTCGGCTCCGCCAAAAATTGTACTTCCAGTTAACCAGCCTGCATCACGCCCCATAACTTCAACAACCATAATTCGAGAATGAGATTCACAGGTTGTACGAAGGCGCAAAACAAATTCCATCATCCCTTTTGCCGCAGATGGAAACCCTGGGCAAATAACTGAATCGATATTTTTGCCTTGATATTGATGAATGGTATGTGTGCGTAAGTCGTTGTCAATTGTTTTTGGAAAACCAATAACTGGTATTCCTTCTTGTTCGTATAGCTTTTTAGCTGCTCCATTTGTGTCGTCCCCGCCAATGGTTACTAAAACGTTTATTTTGTAGCGTTCTAAATTCCGTAGAATTTGTGGAACTCGACTTTTGGGATTTTTTTTAGAGGGAAAAGGATTCGTGCGACTCGATAACAAACCAGTACCGCCGTACAAACCATCGTAAGGTTGATCGGTTAAATCAACTATTTCACCATCTCCTAATAGTCCTTTCCATCCACTGCGAATGCCATATATTCGATATCCCAACATGGATGCGCGATTCCGGATACATTCTATACTTGAGTTAATAGCAGGAGTATCGCCACCACCAGTTAAAATAGCTAGGGTCTTTCCTTTAAATAGCTTTTCTGTTTTTCTCATCTCAATTTTGTTTTTAGCGTTCAAAGATAAATAAATTTAGTTTAAGTCAAAAAAAATGTTGAATCAAGTACGTAATTATATAACTAAGCTGTTGATATGGTTGATTTTAAAACTCAAGTTTGGTAAAAATATGTGGGATAGGATAGGAGGCTTTGTTTTTTTTAATTTAATATTTCAAATCCGATTTTAAACCCCCACTTGAAGCTAGTCTTGCTGTTAATGGCTGTGCTATTTTCAGTCCATGGTCTGAAAATGTTCGGGTTAGTAACATTCCAGTTCTGTATCTTGCAAACTCTTTTGTTTTTTAGCATTGGTTATGCAATGGCAAAGAGTAAATGTGTCAGCAAATGAGTTGGGATGCTTCATCAAAGTTAGAATACTTGGGTTATGGTTTTAGATAATTTTTTTGCTATGGGTTTTGTGTCGCCTAGTATTAAAGCATGAGCATCATTGTCGGACTGAGGGTTATGTTCACATTCATAACCTAAACCGATTGGTGTTGAAGCAGAAATCACAGCAACTCCAAACTCTTCTCTATTTCCAAATAGTTGCTTCGGGTGTTGTCAATGCAGCAATGCTTACTGAAAGTCCATCCTCCTTAGATTTCGTTTTAAAAGCAGCACTTGACGGAATTTTTTTACCATTATCCAATTTCCAAAATACAGCATAGTTTGGCTCATCTAAAATTGGGAGAAATGCTATCCAGACAACTCCAGTCTATTGAAGACAATGAATTTGAATTTAAAAAATCATATTTTAATTCACGCTTACCTTGCAAGTCGAAATTAAATATAACGCCCAAATCATTTTTCTTTTTCTTTCCTGTTTTGATAAACAAATTTATTGAAACGCCAGCCATAATATCAAAAACATTTTGGTCTGGACTTCCGTCTTTACAAACTTCTTTTTTTTTGGCATTTCCATGAAAATTCAAAATATAAATCTTATCAAAACTTTTCAATAAATGTTTTCGCATTTGACGATGAATAATACCATCGATAAAACTTTTATTTGAAATATAGGCTAAAACACCTTCACCTTTTTTCTCGATGAAATGTTGTCCAAGTCGTATAAATTTAATGTAATCATCAGAAAGTGGCTGAATATTTCTTTCGTTCAAATCCTTTTTATAATCAGCCGTTAAACTTTCAATCCAAGGTGATTTATTAGTACTGCTCACACTATAAGGCGGATTTCCAATTATACACATTACTGGCGTATCACGTTTTATGTGGTTGGCTTCGTTGGCTTCGGTGCTTAACCAATTTGCAAATAGTGTTCCTGTGTCGGGATGGTGTTCTTCCAAACTGTTGGTGAGATATATCTTAAAACGTTGGTCTTTAGTTGGTTTGTAACCTGTTTCGGTCAATAATAGATCAAGCTTTAAATGTGCCATTGCATAACTTGCCATCAGCAACTCAAAGCCATTTAATCGTGGTAGTAGGTGTGTTTCAACATAATTGCTCCAAATGCCTTGCTGTCCTTCAAACTTTTTATAAATATGCTTAATTACTTCGGCAAGGAAAGTTCCTGTACCTGAAGCGGGGTCAAGAATTTGGACTTTATGAACTTCTTGTTCAATCTTTTTGCCTTGAATATCAACTTTGATTTTATTTTTACTAGTGTCGGCAAGTCCTTGAGGTAAATCAAATTCGGTTTTTAAAATATCGTCAACCGCACGAACAATAAAGTTTACAACGGGAGAAGGTGTGTACCAAACGCCACGTGCTTTTCGTAATTTTGGTTCATATTCGCTCAAAAATGTTTCGTAAAAATGGATGATTGGGTCTTCCATTTTTGTGCTTTTTCCATGATTTTTCAAAATTTCTTCTACATTGCAAGCTAAGAAAATATCAGACAAACTATCTACAATCCATTTTATACGGTCGTCTATATCTGGACCTGAAATATAGCCAAAAAGTTTTCGTAAAAAAGGATTTGATTTTGGTATCAGTTCAGCTGCTTCTTGCCGGCTAAAATTACCTAAAGATGCATCATGCAAACGAGCTGCAAACATTCCGTAAGCAATGGTTTGGGCGTAAACATCGGCAAATCCTTGGGGCGTAATATCGTGAATAAGAATGTCTTTAAAAGCATTCATTTGGTCTTTCAACGTGCTGTCTTCGCTGTTTTCTTCGTCGCTTGTCAGTGCTTTTTCAATAACATCCGAAAGGAGGTGAGCTTTGCCTGCCATCATTTCTGCCAGCTTTTTACTGCTTTTTATAGTTTGCCCTACATGTATGCAAAAGTCTTTTATCAGGTTTTCAAATTGGGTAAAATTTTCTGTTAAAGGTTTTATCCCATGTTCTGTTATTTCGGCAATGGCAATTTTGCTAACAAATTGTCCGTCACGGTATAAGTGAAAATCTAAATAGTCTGAAAAAATCAGATTGTTAAGCGATGCCTTGTATCTGTCAAATTGTTCTTTGTTTCCTGTTTTCTTTGCTCCCTCAAGGTCTTTATCGCCGATATCTTTGGCTTCGATAAATCCAATAGGAATATCTTTTCTGGTCAAGATAAAATCAGGTGCTCCACAACTCTGTCTTTTGGGTTCGTTGGTTGCTTTTATTTCAGGCACAATGCTTTCGATAAGTTGCTCTAAAGCTCCACGAAAAGTATGTTCAGTGGCATATCCCGCTTTGAACTTTTGATTAATGTTGTCAACATACTGTTCTAAATTCATTTTTCAAAAACAATTAATAAAGATTGATTAATATTTTTAGGATTTTCATTCTTTTAAATTATTACCGCTAACTCGTTTACAACTCTGCCTTAATATCTTTTACCAAAAAATACATATTATCGCTGAGGGCTAAATAACCATATTCGAAGCAATAAACATAGGTGTCGCCCTTTTGTGTGGTGTAAGTGTGTGTATGATAGGAGAGGTTAAATCCTTTTTCGAGAACTTTATCTCGATGGATTTTTATTTTCCCACTTGGATTTAATTCTTGTAAAATTCTTCGGTTTTTGCGTAAAATATTGCTTATGTTTCGGACATAACTATTGGCGTCGCTATTTATTTTGTTATTAAATGAATTACGACATTGATCGGAGCAAAAGCGCTTATCCGAACGTCCAACGATTGAATCACCGCATTCTAAACATACTTTTTTTGTTTCCATTGGTTTAAGATTTAAAGCTCAAATATACAAAAAAATTAATCGACAACAAACGCTTACAAATATTTTTATCCGAAACTACAAGTTTATTAACCGAATAAGTTTAGAATGTGGTTGTTACTTTGCATCGTCGTTCTTTCAACAGCGAATTTTTAAAAAAAACAAAATTATAAATCTCAAAAATTAAAATTATGAAAACATCAATGAACAAAGTAGAATTAATTGGATTTGCAGCAAATGTAAACGAAGTAAAAGAACTTGAAAGAGGAAATGCAATGTTGCGTTTTTCGATTGCAACAAGTGAAGATTATCAAAAAGTAAATGGCGAATCGGTGAGCAACACCACATGGCACAATGTAGTTATGTGGGGCGATGCTGCACGAAAAGCGGCAAAAGAAGTTACAAAAGGTGTTCAGATTGAACTTTTAGGTAAAATAGTTTCTCGCTCATATGTGGATAAAGATGGCAACAAAAAATATGTAACCGAAATTCAAGCTGCGGAAGCTAAAAAAGCAAGTATGGAAAATTAATTGTCCGTAAATCCAAATTTTAAGGTCAGCTAAATGCTGACCTTTTTTTTTGTTCTGGCGTAAGGAAAAAGGAGAAAAGGAAAAGGGGGATGTGATAATTTGAGAATGAGATGATTAGCTGATTAAAATAGAGATTCCTCACTTCGTTTCATTACAAATGACAGAATCTTATAATCCTTTGACATGTGAATACTTGTTGTATGTTTATTTAGATGCTTGTCATAAATTATTTGATGCTGCATGTTCATGAAATACGCCTGAATGTCTAATTTTAAAATGTGTGTTTCTTTGTTGTAATTGTTGCTGCAAGAACGAATGAATTTATTTACCCTGTTTATTCCGTATAAAGTACCTTTACCTAAGCGGCAACTATAGGTATCCTATTTGAAATGTAAGATTTATTTATTACTTTTGTGTAAAAATTATTCACATGAAAGATATCGATAAAATAATAGATAAATCTCTGGAACAGAAACGTGCAATTACTGTTAAGATGCTTAAACAGGGTTTTTTCTTCAAGCAAATAGAGGATTTACTGAATGTGTCTTCTCATTTTATTGAGAAGTGGCGTTCTTTATATAATAAACAAGGAGCTAAATGTTTTCCTGTTGGCTATAAAGGAAGCGAAGGCTATCTTGATGAAAAGCAAAAACAAGAAATTTACAAATTTATTAACGCAAAATCTCACTGCCATATAGAAGAGTTAATAAGCATTATTGAAGAAAGATATAGTGTCGTTTTTAAATTGATTATTAGTCCTCATTTAAATTTTCGTTATTCTGTGTCTGTTCGTTCTCGCTTTCCTTTTTTTTATTATGGTGGGTAATGGTTAATCGTAAAATACCATAAAATGGTGTTTTAAAATATTGTTCATCTAAAAATCTCATTATCAAAAGGTTTTCGTCTGATTCTGGAATTGGTTTGTAGTATAAACCAATTCTATTAATAGCCAATAAATTGCATTGTTCTGAAAGACTCAATTGCAATTCATTGGTGTCTATTGTAACTTTTTTTTTAGAAATTCATTCTGAACTTGTAGTTTCCCAATTTGAGCATACAAATCTTGTATTTCTACTTTATTTATCTCTTTCCCACGATTGGAATCATTTATAAATAACTTTGAAAAATTATTTATAGTCTGGGCTTTCCATAACGATATTTGAGTTGGTTGTAGCTCATACTTCTTGGCTAAACTTTCCAATGTTTCTCTCTCTTTTAGAGCTTCCATGACCACTTTGGACTTAAACTCTTTACTGAATTTTCTTCTTTTTGCTGACATACTTTTTAAAATTTAAAGTTTATACTTTTATTATCTTAAATAG